>JBMFHK010000012.1:24623-36588 GCA_049976865.1 Solirubrobacteraceae bacterium
CTGGCGGAGGCTCGCCAGACAGGACTCACCCCCGACCGTGTGGCCCGCGACCGGGCACGGCAGCGAATCGACGCCGCCCGCGCGCTGGTGACCAGCTGATGTAAGTCGTCGATCAAAAGGCCCAAGACGAGCGGCACGGCGAGATCCACCGGGAGCTTGAGATGGACGTCAGTCCACAGGCTCAAGACAAGTCGCCACGGCCCCGTTCAACAGCTGATCGCGGCGGTCAACTGCTCCCAGTTGCCGTGCGCGATCCGCTCCCGGTCGGCAGGCTCAAGCTCCGCGTCCTGTAAAAACCGCCGTGCCGCGCCGTCACCCAGATGGCGGTATGGATAGTCGACGGAGTACATCACCCGCTCGACACCAACCACCTCGAGCGTCCAGCGCAGGTAACGCTGGCTGAGGATGCCGCTCCCGGTGTAGTACACGTTCTGGGTGAAATAGTCCTGCAGCGGACGATCGAGCTTGAGCGCTTCGGCTGGCATCGAGCTGATCCTGTCCAGGTAGAAGAGCACCACCTCACCCCAGTGCCCAACGATCACCTGGAGCTCCGGGTAGCGGTCAAACGTGCCGGCAAGGATCAGGCGCAGCAGCGCGATCCCCGCCTCATAGTGCCAACCGAGCCCGAACTGGGACAGCAGCGTGTCAAGCGGCTCGCCGAAGCCGGAATACAGCGCCTCACGCACCGCCATGACCGGCAGTTGCGGATGAACGTAGAGCGGTGCATGCAGCGCCGCCGCAGTGCGGTAGATCTCAGCGAACTCAGGCAAATCCATGTTGCGCTGCCCGGTCCTTCCGCACAGCATCGCCCCCTTCATGCCAAGCTCGCACACGGACCGGCGCAGCTCGTCGGCGGCAGCCGCCGGGTCGGGCGTCGGCAGTGTCGCAAAGCCCTGAAAGCGATCCGGATGGCTTTGCACGGCAGCAGCGATGATGTCGTTGGCTGCGCGTGCCACCCCAGGCGCGTCAGCCGCCGAGAGGTTTTGGACGCCGGGCGTGGTGACCGACAGCACCTGAACGTCAACGCCGGCGTCATCCATACCACGCAACCGTCGCTCGCCCAGATCGGCCAGCATCTCTGCGACCGGCCCGTGCAGCGCGTGCTCCACCCCGTCCTGCGCAGCGGTCGGCACACTCGCCCAGGCGGCCTGCACCCCGGGCGTGACCGTGTGCTCCTCAAGCGCGATGATCTTCATGCAACCTCCTCAACGTGACTCTCGGGCTGATCGCAATCGTCGCCCACATCCACACTAGCGACATTCGCAAACCGGCCACGGAACCTAACCGATGCCAGAGCGCCAGCCAGAGCGCTGCCGCAAGCCAGCGCGAACGGCGCCATCACACCGAACGGACCGATCATGGCGCCGCCCAGCGCCGCCCCGCCGGCGCTGCCGGCTATCAGCGCCGACAGCACCCAGCTGAACCCCTCATACTCGGTGCCGGAAACCACCACCCGGCCGACCAGCGAGTACTGGCATGAAAACGCGGGGGCGATTGCCATCCCGGCGATGAAGGCGGCAAACGCGGCCACCGGGATCGAGCCGGCCACTATCAGCGGCACGATCGAAAGCGCGTTGGCGAACATCAGGATGACGTAGCGTGTTCCCACGGGGGCGCGCCAGGCCGTTGCTCCGTAGCGGACGCCGCCGAGCATGCTTCCCAAGCTCCACAACGCCAGCAGGTAGCCGGACGCCGAGCGTGAGCCGTCATGCAGCGCCAGTGAGGGTATCCCAACCTCAACAGCGCCCAGCCCGAAGCCCATCATCGCAACCGGCAGCAGCAGCCAGCGAAGGTCTGCGCTGGCAAGCGCAGAGCCGCTGCGTGCGCGCTGGCGCGCACGCCTTGGGTGGCCTCCGATCAGCGGCGAGCGCAAAAACAGCGCCGTGCCCAACAGCTCCACCACGCCCAGCATCAGCACCGCCACGCGGGCTGATGCGACCGTGATGAGCACCGTTACGACCAGCGGCCCGACAATCCAGATCGTTTCCTGGGCGATCGCTTCCAGCCCGTAGGCAGCTTCGCGCACGGCGTGGTCGTCAAACAGGCTGCGCAGCATGGTCCGGACCACCGGCGCGATTGGGGGCTGTAGCGCGCCCGCCAGCGTCGCGCAGGCGATCAGAGCCGCGGCACCCATGTGCATCCCGGCCGCCACCACCAGCAGCACGTAGGCTCCAGCCTGCCCCACCGCGGCCGGCGCCACCACCATCCGTCCGCCGAACCGGTCGATCAGACGTCCCGCAACCGGCCCGCACAGCGCGGCGGCGAGTGCGCTTGCGCCAACGGCCGCCCCGGCGGCCGCGTAGGAGTTGGTGGCCGTTCGGACAAGCAGAAGCACCGATAGCGCCGACATCCCCTGGGGCATGCGCCCCAGCAGCGACGTGCCGAGCATCGGCAGTGCCCCTGGTCTGTGAATGATCGCGCCGTACCGATTGACCACAAGGGTCATCTAAGCAAGCCGCGGCGCGCCGGTCAGCGCTGGCAGCCTGCGGCGCGCCGGTCAGCGCTGGCAGCCTGCGGCGCGCCGGTCAGCGCCAGCAGCGTGTCGGCCACCCACCAAGCAGGACCCGTCCGCCCGGCTCAGCGGTCCGACGGTCGCTGGGAGAGGTGCGCGTGCTCGACCTTCAGGCAGCGGTCCATGACCACCTCCAAACCACCCTCGCGGGCGATTTGTGCCGCCTGCAGGCTGACCACGCCAAACTGGCCCCACAACGCTCTGGCACCGATGCTCACCGCATCCCGGGCAATCGGCACGAGCACCTCGGGACGGCGGAATACATCCACGATGTCAACCGGCTCACCGATATCAAGCAGCGATGGGTAGCTGCGTTCGCCCAGCACCTCAACCTCATTGGGATTGACGGGAATGACCCGGTAGCCGTGTTGTTGCAGGTATGCGGCAACCGAGTGGCTGGCACGACTTGGATTGGCGGACAGGCCCACCACCGCGACCGTGTGCGCGTCGGCTACCACCCGCGCAATCACATCCGCGTCCGCGAGACCACCTTCGAGCTGATCACGCATGTTGGCTGAGCTCCCGGATCATGTCCTGGGGCCAGACGTCAGCAGATACCTCAAGCCTGACATCAGCCATCAGCGGTGAGAATCGCGGCACTGTCCGGCGCCACGGTGACCTTGTAGGCACCGTCGACAGGCTTGACGGTTGTGGCGCCTTGCACGCCGGTCAGCGCGCCGGTGTTTGGATCGATTGTCCCGCCGCCCAGTTTGACGCCCCCCTTCGCCGCCAGCCCGCCAGAGCCTGCGCTCAGAGACTGTACGTTCGCCGGGCCGCTTGCGCCGGCGAGCTTGACTGCGACTGAATGTGCGTTTGAGGTCGTGTTGGTGACCACCACGTGCAGCTGGTGGTCGGGGTTGCGCACGGCCCACGCGAACAGCCCGGCGGTTGTGAGCGGGGCCACGCTCAGCAGCCGCGACCCGGGCGGAGCAAGCTGGGCAAACGCCAGTAACCCGTAGTACTCGGGCTGCACCTGGACCTGCCAGCCGCTGGCTGTCTGCGTCGGCTCGATCAGATCCTGCGCGGTGCCGGGCCTGGTTTGAAAGTTGATCCCGGCGACCCCGGCCTGCTCGTACAGCGGCAGCACGTTGAGCGCCCACAGCGCCGGCCCAAAGCTGGCGCTGAAGTTTTTCAGCCCACCGCAGGTCACGGCGTTCATCTCATCAACCCGCACCTGTGTCCCATGCGCCGTGGCGACACTCACCACCCGCCGCAGACCGTCCGCCAGATCCTGCAGAGCACTGGGTTGGAACAACCAGCCCTCCTGTAGGTGGCCGCCCTGCTGGCAGTGCTGGGGTTTGAGGGCGTAGGTGTGGATCGTGAGCATCTTCAGACTGTGATTGCCTGACAGAAACTGGCTCACGTAGGGCGCCGCCTTCAGCGACGCATATCCCGGACCTGCCAGCTTGCCTGCATCAAGCGTGGAAGCCAGTGCACGCCACTGGACCCCCGCCGCGGCATATGACCAACTGGACTTGGGCCGGCCGAAGACGGCCTTGCCGCTTTTGGTGTGGTAGAAGGGAAATGTGGCGTACAGCTCGGGCTCGTTGCCAAGCTCGAAGGTGACTGGCGCCACCCGGCCAACGCTCGTGGCAAGCGCATGAATCTCTGCCTTGTCGATCACAGTGCTGTCCGCCTCCATGTTGATCCCAAGGATCAGATGCGCATGGAGAGCCTGCGCAAGCTTGGCGGTCACCGCCTCCCAGCCACGCGTGATAGTCCAGCGCACCCAGATCGGCTTCTTCATTCCCTTGACCGGCCACCAGGTCCAGTCCGTGCTGTCACCACCAAATCTGATGTCAAGCCATCCGACCGGCGTGAGGTTGCGCAGCACCTGCTCAAACACGGTGTCCGGCGCGGCGGGGTTAGTGCCAACGTAGTTAAAGATGTCCCAGTAGTCGGTGGCCACGCCCAGAAAGCCGTCGGGCACCGGCTGCCCGACGGCGTTGCGGCCGACCGTTACGGTGGTGGCCCCGCCGGCAGTTGCCTGCACAGCTGGTGCGTGATCAAAGACAACCAACGTGATTGCGGCCGCCGCCAGTGCGAGCGCACCAGCCAGCCAAACGACAAAGCTACTCCTGTGGCGAAAGATACGGTGGGGCATGTGTAGGCCGGCCGAGACGTAGAACTAAAGGCGCGCGACTCACCAGGCTACGAAAAATGCCGGGCAGGACGCAGCCTAGCTGCCACTCCTAACAGAATTGGCACATCACACAGGTGCACCTGCACCATGCAGTCGCAAGACAAACCTGCTCAGACGCGCTAAGAATAACTCTATGAAAGACTGATGCCGTTCAACTTGAAGTGAGGAGCAATCGGATGGCTAAATATGCTGTGACCAACCCCGCAACCGGGGAGGTACTCAAGGAGTACCCGACCATCACCGACGCGGACCTGCAGGCTGCGATCGAGAAGGCCTACCGCACCCAACAGGACTGGGTCCCAACCACCACCGTCGCCGAGCGCGCCAGGTTGGTAGGGCGTGTCGCCGAGCTGCACGGCGAGCGGCGTGAGGAACTCGCGAACATCATCGTCCGGGAAATGGGTAAGCCGGTTGAGCAGGCGCTCGGCGAAGTGGACTTCTCGCAGGCGATCTACCAGTATTACGCCGACAACGCCGAAGCTCTGCTGGCCGACGAGCCCATCACACTGCTCGCCGGAGAGGGTTCCGCCATCATCCGTCACAGCCCGATCGGGGTGCTGCTTGGCGTCATGCCCTGGAACTTCCCTTACTATCAGGTCGCTCGCTTTGCCGGTCCGAACCTGGCGATCGGCAACACGATCCTGCTCAAGCACGCGCGGCAGTGCCCTGAGTCGGCGCTTGCGATCGAGCAGATTCACCGCGACGCGGGCTTCCCCGAGGGGGCCTACACCAACATCTTTGCAGAGATCAGCCAGCTTGAGACGGTCCTCGCGGACCCGCGCGTGCGTGGCGTATCGCTGACCGGTTCGGAACCAGCCGGCAGGTCTGTCGCACAACTTGCCGCCAAGAACCTGAAGAAGGTTGTGCTTGAGCTCGGCGGCTCTGACCCGTTCATCCTGCTCTCAACCAACGACCTCGACGCGACTGTCGAGGCCGCTGTAGCAGCACGCCTGGACAACACCGGCCAGTCTTGCAACGCTGCCAAGCGGTTCATCGTTATCGATGAGCTTTACGACGCGTTCCTTGAGAAGTTCAACGCCGCCATGAGCGCGATCCAACCGGGCGACCCGTCCTCCAGCGAGAGCAAAATCGGTCCGCTCTCCTCGAACTCTGCCGCCGACTCGCTGGACGAGCAGGTCAAGGACGCCGTCGCCAAGGGCGCCAAGGTCGCGGCCAGCGGCGGCGAGCGGAAGGGGAACTTCTATCCGCCCATCGTGCTCACCGAAATCACGCCTGATAACCCGGTCTACCAGGATGAGCTTTTTGGTCCAATCGCCCAGGTCTACCGGGCTGCCTCCGAGGAGGATGCGATCAGGATCGCCAACGACACTCGCTTCGGGCTTGGTTCCTACCTGTTCACTACAGACCCTGTTCAGGCCAAGCGGGTCGCTGACCGGATTGAGGCCGGCATGGTCTACGTCAACCTGGTTCTGGCGGACGGCCCCGAGCTGCCGTTCGGCGGCGTCAAGGCCTCAGGCTTCGGCCGCGAACTCGGCCGCCTCGGCGCCGACGAGTTCGTCAACAAGAAGCTGATCAGGATCGGCTAAAGCCGATCCAGCGGCAGCTGCGAAAGGCCCGGTTTAGGGCCCACTGCCGGGGAGGCCCGCTTGGCCTCCCCGGCAGCGTTCGGGCTGCTGGTGTTCACGCACCGCAGGTGACCGGCCGCACCTGCGGCACAACCAGCATCAGTTTGGGCTGGCGGGGCAGAGATTGACCGCGGCTGCGGCACACTGACCGGATGGCGATGTCTTTTGGGGCGGCTACGCCCCACCTCCCTGGTGTTCTGCACACCCTCGCGCCAACCCTCAACCACTACGGTTACATCGCGGTGGTCGTGCTGCTGGTCCTTGAGGACTTTGGCGTCCCAGCCCCCGGGGAGTCGGTCCTGATCCTCGCGGCGATCTACGCTGGGACAGGACGGCTGGACATATATCTGGTCGCCTTGCTCGGCTTTCTCGCTGCGGTGATCGGAGACAACATCGGCTTTGCGATCGGCCGCTTCGGCGGCCAGGCGCTCCTGCAGCGCTACGGCCGATACGTCCTGCTCACGCCCGAGCGTCTCAACAGGGCCACCGCCTTCTTTGAGCACCACGGCGGCAAAGTCATCACGATCGCCCGCTTTGTCGAGGGCCTGAGGCAGGCCAACGGGATCATCGCCGGCGCCAGCGGCCTGCACTGGGCGAAGTTCCTCACCTTCAACGTGATCGGCGCGGCCCTCTGGGTGGGCGTCTGGACAACCGTCGGCTACCTTTCCGCCGGCAGCATCAACAGCATCTACGGCGCCGTCTCAAGTGCCGGCACGTATCTTGCGGTCGGACTCGGTGTGCTTTTGCTGGCTTTCATCGCCCGGCGGGCCGTGCGGGCGTGGCGCGCCCGGGACACGCACAGCAAGCTCTGAAACCGACCCGTTGCGACGCCTGACGTTCGGCGGCGGTCGCTGCCCACCAGAAAAGCTTTCACACCGTCGAGCCCCCGGGCCGGTGCCAACCATTCCCACTGCTGGAGATCGACTCAGAGCCCGGATAGAGAAGCGCGGGCCGGGCAGCATCGGTGTCGCGAGCATCGGCAACGGGCATCTGGCTGGGAAGTCCTGCCGCGGCGTAGGCGTCAGCCGCGTCGAGAGTCTCTTGCGTCAGAAGCGCTCCCGCGAGGGACTCGAGCTGATCGCGGTGCCGGCCGATCAGCTCGGTCACATGCTGGTGAGCCCTGTCTATCAACTGACGCACCTCAGCGTCGATGAGCTTTTGGGTTGTCTCTGAGGTCCCGTACGCAGCGCTGTAGGAGTCGCGTGTCTCTCTGGGGATAACGGTCACAAAGCCGATCGCTTCACTCATCCCCCAGCGACCGACCATCTGACGCGCGATCGCGGTGACAAGCTCGATATCTGATTCCGCTCCGGTGGTTATCGTGCCGTAGACAACCTCTTCAGCGACCCGACCACCAAGTCCGACCTCGATCTTTCCGACCAGATCCTCACGTGTGTATGAAACCTGGTCGTCATCCGGAGCTGAGATCGTCACGCCAAGCGCCGCGCCCCGGGGGATGATCGACACCTTCCGCACTGGATCGGCGCCCGGTGTGAGCATTCCCACCAGCGCGTGTCCGGCTTCGTGGTAGGCGGTGCGCTCACGGTCGCGCGGGGAGAGCACAATCCCGCGCGGTGCGCCCAGGAGGATCTTCTCAAGTGAATCGGTGAAGTCGACCGCCTGGACCTTGCGGTGGTCACGCCGCGCGGCCAGCAGTGCAGCCTCGTTTGCCAGGTTGGCCAGATCGGCCCCGACCATGCCCGGCGTGGTTGCGGCTATCGCCTCCAGGTCGACCCCGTGGGCGAGCGGGATACCTCGCGTGTGAACCTCGAGGATGCGCCGTCGGCCGACTCGATCAGGTGCCTGCACGGCAACACGACGGTCGAACCTCCCCGGACGCAGAAGTGCCGGGTCGAGGATCTCCGGCCGGTTGGTCGCGGCCAGCACGATCACCGCCTCCGCAGGCTCAAAGCCGTCCAACTCGCTCAGTATCTGGTTGAGCGTCTGCTCGCGCTCATCGTTGGCGCCAGCCAGCGAAACGGAGGATTGTCGCGACCGGCCGATCGCGTCGAGCTCGTCAATGAAGACGATGGATGGTGCGGCCTCCCTGGCCTTGGTGAAAAGGTCACGGACGCGCGAGGCACCCACACCGACGATCGCCTCAATGAACTCCGAAGCGGAGATTGAGAAGAAGGCAGCGTGCGCCTCCCCTGCCACCGCCCGCGCCAGCAGGGTCTTGCCGGTCCCGGGCTGGCCGGACAAGAGCACCCCGTGGGGTATCCGCCCGCCCAGCCGTCCATAGCGCGAGGGGTCCAGCAGGAAGTCAACGATCTCTGTCAGCTCTGACTTCGCCTCGTCAATGCCTGCCACGTCCGCAAATGTGATCCTGATCGTGGCCGGATCGATCCGGCGTGCTTTGGTGCGCCCGAAGCTGCTGAGCGCGCCCATACCGCCGCCAGACTTTGCAGCGCGCCGCATGAAGAAGACGAGCAGACCGACGATCAGCAGCGTCGGCCCGAACCCCAGCAGAATCGACTCAAGCGCCGACGTGGTGCGAACCGTCGACTGAGCGTTTATCTGGACATGGTGCGCCTGGAGCATGAAGGTCAGCTCGTTGTTGTTCCAGAAAGTTGGAACCTGGGTCGCGAACAGCTTGGTCGCGTGGATCTTCTGATCGCCGGCCGGATAGCGCACGGCCCTCTTGAATGTGCCTTCAATCGTGTCCCCGGTGGAAACGATCGATGCGACTCCACCAGCCTTCACCTGGGAGACGAAGTAGGGGCTGAACGGCACGTTGGCACGTGTCTGCCCGGACGGTGAAAGCAGCAGCGAGAAAATCACGTTCGCGGCCAGAAGCGCAGCCACAAACCAGAGAAAACCGCGCGTTCTATGCGGTGGGCGTCGCTGAGGCGGCTCCGGCATGCCCCGGCCGTCCGCGGCCGGGGCAACTCGCCAACCGCGGTCATCGCGCGGGATTGGCTTCCTGGGATCGGTCTCCACGTGCGGCTCCGGGCCTCAGCGCTGAGCCACAGCCGGAACGAGAAGCGGCGTCGGCGACTCGGCCGCCATGCCACCGCCCTCATCCGCCCAGCGATCGATGTCCAGCGTCAGCACCGCGGCGTGCTCGGACGGTGCGGCAGACCGGTCAGACGGTGAGACAGGCGCGTGGGCCACGGGCTCCGCACCCACTCCATCCACAGGCGTCGCGTTGTCAACCCAGACCGCACCGCAGGACCAACAAGTGTCGTCTTGACTGGCCATCGGCGCGCCACAGGAACGGCACAGCCGCGGGAAATGCCGGTTAAACCTCTTGGTCATGGTCGATCAGCTCTTCTTCCGGCCTGCCCTGCGAACCAGGCGTAACATCCTGCCCACAGCTCGCCCCACAGGGTGCAGAGCCAGATCGCCGGCATCGTGGTCAAGACCCATGTCGCGGGCGACCACGCCCACCGGTGACCTGACATGCGCCTCGCCCTTGGTCTCCTGGGTGATCTTGGTGGTCATCAGACCCTCCGTTCTTTGCTTGATCGCGTCTTGACTTGAGTTCGGTGTGGCCGCACCCGGGTCAGCCACTGGAATCGCACACTGGCCAAGACCCCGAGGATCCAGCCGATGATTGCCGCGGCCAGCACCAGCCACACGAGCGAAACTCGAGATCTCCCCACAAGCCAGTCCACATGTACACGCACCGTGTTCGTGGCGGCAAGCGCAACCAGCACAGCGATGAAGGCAACGATCGCGATCGCATAACCGTGGAGAAGCGCCTGATGGCCGACGCGAGAAAACCGCTCGCGTCGGGTCTCAACTCGCTTCGCCCCCGCCGACGCAGCCGAAGCGGCCGGCGCAGGGGCGGCCGGCACAGGGGCATCCGGCGCAGGGGCGGCCGACGCGGCCGACGCACCCGCCGGCACCTCGTCAAGTCCCGGCGCCGGAATAGGATGTTTGCCTGCGAGTGTCATGACGACCTCACTTCCCCGTTGGTCGATGGTGTCGGCAGGACGGGAAGGGTGGGGAGTTCAGCGGCGGCTTTACTCTCACGGGCCAGGAATGCGCCGAGCTCCGCGATCGTGCTCATCAACGGCGCCGGGAACACAACCGTGGAGTTCTTGTCCACGGCCACCTCCACCAGCGTTTGGAGGTTGCGTAGTTGCAGCGCCAGCGGGTGGGCCATCATCACGTCAGAGGCCCGCGCGAGCTCGCCTGCGGCGAGCGCCTCCCCTTCTGCGGCGATGATCTTGGCGCGCTTCTCACGCTCGGCCTCGGCTTGGCGTGCCATCGCGCGTTTCATGCTGTCGGGGAGCTGGATGTCGCGAAGCTCAACCAGCGTGACCTCTATCCCCCATTCCTCCGTCTGCACGTCAAGGATTTTCTTGATGTTCTCGTTGATCGTGTCGGTCTCCGACAGCGCCTCATCCAGCGTGTGCCGCCCCACCACAGCGCGCAGCGTCGTCTGAGCGATCTGGTCGATGGCCTCCCCGACGCTCTCGATCGCGATCACCGACCGGATCGGGTCCTTAACCCGGTAGTACGCCACTGCCGACACGTCGATGCTGACGTTGTCCTTGGTGATGATGCCCTGAGACTGGATCGGCATAGTGATGATCCGCAGCGACACACGGTGGATGTGGTTGACCAACGGCACGCAGAACAGCAGCCCCGGTTCGCGCGCTTCGCGCTTGACCTTCCCGAGCTTGAACACGACCACACGCTCATACTGTTTGACTACATAGATTCCGAACATGCTGCCGCCTTCCTGATTGGGGTCGTGTGTTCACTCGGCGTGACGTCGGCGCAGTTGCGGGCGTTCGTGTGACCACGGCTGTTAGCTGGTGGTGCTCGGCCGATTACCGGCAGGATCGACACGCGCTGCTCGGTCACAGCATCATCGGCCCTGTGACCCGAGTAGAGGTCGACCGCACCCCGCGCTTGCAGAAGGCAATTCATGGACTTGGACTCCCAGACAATTAGCTTGCGATCACCCGAAGAGGTGTCGAACACGCCGACCGAGTTGCTGAAGCCGGGAAACCAGGTCCGCCGAGGGTTGGGACGAACTACAACTAGTTTACTCCGAGAACGTAGTTATCTGAAAACTCTGATCAGCTGGCCCCAGGATCTAGAATTAGGCTGTGCCGGCGAGTCGGGGTGAGATTAAGCATCTGCGCGTTCTGATTGCCAACGAGCGCAAGGATCGACTTGAGCTCGTTGTTCCAATCGTGGCCGCTCTCGGCCACGAAGTCATTGCGCGAGAGATCGAGGTCGAGGACGTGGGCGCAGTCACCGCACGGGAACGGCCTGACGTCGCGCTTGTCGGACTCGGCGCCAGCTCACGGCACGCGCTTGACCTGATCGACAAGATCGTTCATGAGGCCGCCTGCCCAGTGATTGTCCTGCTTCACGAGCCAGATCCCGCGTTTGTCAAGGAAGCGTCCAAGCGCGGCGTCTTTGCTCACATCTCTGATGACGCTGTCGAGGACTGGCCAAGCTCGATTGACATCGTGCTGCGGCGGTTCGCTGAATATCACAATCTTCAGGGCGCGTTCGGCCGCCGCGCGTTGATCGAACGAGCCAAGGGCATCCTGATGGAACGGCACCGCGTTGATGAAGCCGCCGCGTTTGAGATGCTGCGCGAGCGGTCACGAATTGACAACCGAAAACTGATCGACCTAGCCGCCGCGGTCGTTGACGGGCACCTTCTCCTCCCCAAGGATCCGCAGGATCCTCTCCGATCCTAAGGACTCACGAACTAATTACTGCGGTGTGCGATGGGTGGATGGTGTAGTTCCA
>JBMFHK010000013.1:0-6034 GCA_049976865.1 Solirubrobacteraceae bacterium
TCAGATCCTGCTGGCCAGCCGCAAGCTTACGGCGAAGCTCGTCACTCCAGGTGCCGAAGCGGTCCGCCCAGGCGTCGATCTCAAACTCCCAATCCCCAACCTCATCCACTTGGAACTGCCCGGCCCAGCGCACACCCGCGTGATGAGCGTCAACGTGAACCAGAGGCTGCTCCCGCCAGCCTTTTGCGCGGGAGCGCCTACACTTGGCGCGCACTGACGCGCTCAACAGCTCGTGTCCGTCGCGGAAGATGTCCGCCGAGACGGAGACCGTGTCGCCCGGGCAGCGCTTGACCGGGAACAGACCGCCATCCACGGTCGGCTGCGCGTGCTGGATGATGATGCGGGACAACCTCTGACGTGTCATACAGGACCTAAGTAAACTCTGCTTTCCGCTCACCCACCAACACCACCCGCCAACGAACTGCCGCGCAGCGCGGGAATTCTTCTGCATGTGACCTCGCTGCCCTCCGGTCGCCTGGATGCGGACGCCTATCGGTTCGTTGATTGGCTGGCCGCAGCCGGGCAGTCCTGGTGGCAGGTTCTGCCGCTCTCGCCGCCGGACCGCAACGGCTCACCGTACAAGTCGGCGTCAGCGTTTGCCGCTTGGCGCGGCCTGCTGGCCGCGCCAAGAGCCCGGGTCCACACCGCCGAAATACTGGATTTCCGCGACCGCCAGCGCTTTTGGATTGAGGACTGGGCCCGCCTCGGGCCTGGCAGACCCCGCGAGTTGATTGCCGACCAGGTGCGTTTTACGCGGGAGTGGAGCGCCTTGCGCGCCTATGCGCACGAGCGCGGCGTGCGGTTGCTCGGTGACCTTGCCTTCTACGTCGCTCCCGGCAGCGTCGACCATCGCGCCTGGCCAATGCTGTTTATCGACGATGCTGTTGCGGGCGTTCCGCCCGACGCTTTCAGCTGGCGCGGACAGCTGTGGGGCAACCCACTCTACGATTGGCATGCGTTGCGCAAAACCGGATACCGCTGGTGGCTGCAGCGCATCAGTCGCAACCTGCAGGATCTGGATGCCGTCCGGCTCGACCACTTCCGGGGCTTTGTGTCCTACTGGGCCGTGCCGTCACAGGCACCCGACGCACGATCCGGGCGCTGGCGGCGTGGCCCGGGGGCATCGCTGTTTGCCGCGGTCCGCACCGAGCTGGGTGACCATCTGCCATTGGTCGCAGAGGACCTCGGTGTGATCACGCCCGCCGTGCGCCGGCTGCGTGACCGGTTTGTTCTACCCGGCATGGTCGTCCTGCAGTTCGGCTTCGGCCCGCGTGCCGAGCGCTTCAGCCCCCACGCGTTTGTCAACCACGAGCGGCGCCGCTTCGTTTACACAGGCACTCACGACCACAACACCGCACGGGGTTGGTATGAGGAAGCCGACCCGGCCACGCGCCGCCGGGCGGATGTTCTGGCCCACGACTTGAAGATCGATGACACGGAGCCATGGTGGCGGATGGTGCGCATCTGTCTGGCCTCAGCTGCCGCCGTGGCGATCATTCCAGCCCAGGATGTGCTGGGCCTCGGCGCCGGGGCGCGCATGAACAACCCCGCCACACGCTCAGGCAACTGGCGCTGGCAGCTGCGAGCCGGCGCGCTCAGCCCCCAGGTCGCGGCGCGTCTGCGCGACGCGACCATTGCCTCAGGGCGGCTAGCGCCATCTTCAAACTCTGTTTGACGTGCCGGTAGGTGTATACCCAGTCGCCCTGTAACCGCCCTCGCCAGCTGGTCGTGTAGCTGATCAGCTCAGACGGTCTGACGCGCACCTGAAAGCCGTTCCGCTCCAGAATGCTGACGGCCAGCTCAGCGATCGTCACTTGACCAAGCGCGGTGGGATGCACATGATCCGCCATCATCACCCGGCGACCGCCGAACATGCTCAGGTCCATTACCAGCGCACCGTGATCAGCCGCGGTGCGGCTGATGACCTCGTTGAGCGCGACAATCGCGCGTGGCCGGTTGGGACGGCCCATGTCCAGCGGCACGGTGGCGACCAGCAGCGTTTCGCAGCGCGTCTCCAGGAAGGTCAGAGCCGCGGCAAACTGACGCTGGAAGCGCGCCATGTTCAGTCCTGGGGTGCGCAGGTCATTGGTACCGATGTAGAGGCAGCCAAGCTGATAGGTGGCGTCGGGCGACGCGCTCAGTCGTGACCAGGCGGGAATCTGACGGCCAAGCACGTCCTCGACCGTGGCACCGTCCTGCGCATAGGGGCTGTACGGCATGCCGAGCGCGCGCGCCGTCCACAGCGCCCATGACTGCAGGGCAATGCCCCACTGCAGCTCGCCACCGCCGTTGGTTATCGAATCCCCAAATGTGACCACTCCAAGACGACTGCGGTCCAACCCAGACATGACCGTCCAGACTATCCCGAGTGCGGTGTCGATCGCGCAGGAGTTGTTGCCAACGCCAAACGGTTGCCCTCAGCCGCCCAGGCGCCTGGCAAGCTCCAGCGCTTCACCCGCGGAAGCAAAGACGATCTGAACCGTGTAACCCCGGCGTGCCGGACGAGCTGTCACGTCCACGCCGAGCACCGCGCCCAGCCGGTCAGCGATCTCGCCAGCCACCTGCACCTGATCGGGATGAGGGTCGCTTTTGACTGTGTGGGCACGGACCGGACCGTCGCCGGCGGCGGCCTGCCCGTCAGGCGCCTGCGCGGCGCGAGCGCGGGCCTCAAGCTCACGCACCGACCAGCCGTGCTGGGCCGCGCGGCGCGCCAGCGTGCGGCGCACGGCGTTGTCGGCCGCCAGCAGCAGCGCGCGCCCGTGACCCTCGGTCAGGTCTCCTCGCTGCAGCAGCTCAAGCGCCTCGTCGGGCAGCTCAAGCAGTCGCATCAGGTTCGACACGGCCACCCGGCTGCGTCCGACCCGCAGTCCCACCTCCTCACGCGTCAGTCCCAGCTCCTCCACCAACCCGGCACACGCACGCGCCTGTTCAACCGGATTGAGATCCTCACGGGCCATGTTCTCAATGACGGCCAGCTCCAGTGATTGCGCGTCATCCCGCTCACGCACCACCGCCGGCAGTGAGTCCAACTGCGCAAGCTGCGCCGCTCGCCAACGCCGCTCGCCAGCCACCAGTTCATAACGGCCACCGGCCAGGGACCTCACCAGGACCGGCTGGATCACGCCGCGCGCGCGAATCGAGTCGGCCAGCGATATCAGCCCCTGCTCATCAAACTGGCGCCGCGGTTGGTGGGGGTTGGGGCTGATCAGCTCCAGCGGGATCTGGCGGAGCTCTTCATAGTCGTCGCGGGGGACCGCCGCCAGAATCGCCGCCAGACCACGACCCATCCCTTTGTTCTTTTCAACCACGCGCAGCTACCTCCTTGGCCAGCTCAAAGTATGCGGCAGCACCGGCTGAGTGCGGATCGTGATGGATCACGGGCCGGCCGAAGCTGGGCGCCTCACTGATCCGCACGTTGCGCGGGATCACTGTCTCAAACACAAGATCCGGGAAATGCGTGCGAACCTCGCGTTCCACGTCCTGGGCCAGTCGCGTGCGACTGTCGGCCATGGTGATGAAGATGCCAGCAATTGACAGGCGCGGGTTCAGCTGTCGCTGAATCAGTCCGAGCGTCTCCAGAAGCCCGGCAAGGCCCTCCAGGGCGAAGTATTCAGCCTGCACCGGTACCAGGACTCGGTCCGCCGCCACAAGCGCGTTCACCGTCAGCGGCCCAAGTGATGGCGGACAGTCCAACAGCGTGAACGCGTAGCGATCACGAACCCCGGCGAGCGCATCCTTGAGACGAGTCTCCGAGCCCGCGATGCGAGGCAGCTCCACGTTTGCGCCGGCTAAATCAGCGCTGGCGGGCGCCAACCAGAGGTGCTCGATGGAGGTTGGGATGGCAACCTCTTCGATCGTTGCCTCGCCGCTGAGCAGCTCGTAGACATTTGGCTGGTGGTGTTTACTGACGCCGATTGCGACCGTCGCGTTGGATTGCGGATCGATGTCAAGCAGCAGCGAGTCATAGCCCGCCTCCGCGATGCAGGCAGATAGGTTGACGGCCGTGGTCGTCTTCCCGACGCCGCCCTTCTGATTGGCAATTGCGTAGATGATCCCCATCGACCGTTGAAGCTAGCGGCGCGGGCGGCGCTCCGCATCTATCTGCACGCGCTTCCTTCGCTAAATGCGACTCTTCAAATGCGACCGAGCGGCCGCTTGCGAGCCACACCGTCCCTGCGAGGAAACCGTGAAGGGGTTGGCGCTGTTTTTCTAAACAGGTGCAGGTGGCGCTGCGAGGCGCCAACGTAGGGCGCGACGCTAACCACCTCAGCGACCGTCAGCCCAAGCGCCCCACCGGCACGTGCGGCGTCCTGTTCAGCCTGGACGTCACGACGCCCACGCCAGACAACCATGATGCCGTCGAGGCGCAGCAGCGGCGCTCCGTACTCAGCCACCACGTCAAGCGGCGCCACAGCACGCGCGGTTGTCACGTCACAGATCCCGTGACCCCCATGCCATGTTTCGGCGCGAGCCTGTATGACCTGCACCCGATCCTCGAGCTTGAGTCGACTCACCACTGCTCGCATGAACTCGCACCTGCGCCCGTTGGCCTCGAGCAATACCACCTTTGCGGCGGGTAGCGCGACCGCGAGTGGAATCCCGGGAACGCCGGCGCCGGCGCCGATATCGGCGATCATGCCGGCCCTGCCAAACTCTGGCAGCTCCAGCGCAACCAGCGCGTCCGCAAGGTGATCATCGAGGATCGCCTGCGGTGTGCGCAGGGTGGTCGGCGCGAGACTGTCGTTTGCCAGCACCTGAGCGTAGAGCCGCAGCTGCTGCACCTGAGCGTCGCTGAGCGCAAAGCGTCTGGCCAGCTGCGCCAGTGAGCGCTCTGCATCCTCCCAGCTCATGCCGGCAACCCGCCATCGGATGAGATCCGATCAGTGGCGGTTGCGGATCTCTCAAACGTGATTCTGGCGCGGTCTCTGGCAATGAAGTCCGCATAACGCTCAAGCATCGCCCTGTAGCGCTCAGCCGCGTGAGCGTCGAGCTCAGGCACGAGCGCCTCGTCCAGTAAGGGCAGAAGATCCTGCACCAGCGTGCGGCCACGGGCCATCCACTGGTAGTAAGAACGGCCTCCGTGTGAATACGGTCCGTAGAGCCGAGAGCTCGGTATGCGGGCCAACAGCCACTTGAACAGAGCCTCGTGGCGCGTATGCATACGCAGCGTCACCTGTGGCTGCTTGCCATCACCACCAAATGAGCCCTCGCCGATCAGCAGGCCGATCAGCAGACCACGGTCAAAGTCACTCAAAGCCAAAGCCATAGAACAGTTCTAGCCAGCTGTTGTTTCACCGTCAAGAAAAACGTGAAACATCCCCTCTGCTGCCGGCCGCTGCCGTCGCGACCGCTGTGGTCCCGCGCCGGGCCTGCCGGTCTCTCAGCGTCCCACCGGGGCGACCACCAGATGCCGTGCCGGTTCCTGACCCTCGCTGTAGGTCTCCACGTCCACCCGCTCCTTCAGGTACTCGTGTATCACCTTGCGCTCCTGCGATCCCATCGCCTCAAGGACAACAGCACGCCCATCCCGCAGTGCCGCCTGGACCGCCTGATCGGCAACTCCATGCAGGATCGTCGCTCGCCGCGCGCGGTATCCTCCCGCGTCCACCGTCAACGGTTTACGCGTTTCCGCCCCTCGGAAGCCGATCCGCTGCGCCAGGTGTTGGATCGCATCCAACGCCTGCCCATGATGGCCGATCAAGATCGCCAGTTCGTCTCCATCGCCCTTGTACCGCGCGACCACAGCGTCAGCGGTCTCATCGATCTCAACCTCGGTGTTCACGCCGGCTGCCTGCGCGACCCTCTCCAGCACCTCGCTGATGCACGCCAGCGTCTCCCCGTCAACTGTCGGCATCTGTTATCGCCTTCGCCCTGAACGCTTGCGCTTCTTCCGTGGTGGGCGTGGCGGCGCAGCACCGCTCCCACCCGTAGGTTTGCGCACCGGGTCCGGCGCAGGAGCCGGTTTGCTGCCGCCGCCCAGCCCCCGCAAAAGGCCACCGCCACTTGGTCGCGGGCCGCTTGGTCGCGGGCCGCT
>JBMFHK010000013.1:6134-35801 GCA_049976865.1 Solirubrobacteraceae bacterium
GCCCCCGCAAAAGGCCACCGCCACTTGGTCGCGGGCCGCTTGGTCGCGGGCCGCTGTCAACACGCTTCACAGCGCTGCCGCCGCCACCATCGCCGCCGCCACCATGTCTGGGCGTCGGGGCAGCCATATCCAACACCGGCAAGGCGGGCGCCCCCATCACCTTCTTTAGCGCGTACTGCTGCACCATGGTCCAGGTGTTGGTGGTGATCCAATACACCAGCAGCCCGGCCGGAAAGTCGATGATGAAGATCACAAAGGCAAGCGGCATCAGCAGCATCAGGTTGCGCTGCTGACGGTCCATCGTCGGCGCGGACATCAACAGCGTTGACATCACCTGCGTGCCGACATACAGCAGCAGCAGTGCAATCAGGGTGAGTCCATGTGCGCTGCTGGTGATGTCGTTGATAAACAGAAAGCCTGCACCGTGCACCGGGCCGCACGCAGTCGTCTCACCCAGCGACGCTGCGTGCGCGGCCGCAGCAGAAACGTGATGCTGGAGCATGTACTTAGCGGCGTACTTTGCCTGGTACTCGGTCTGGATCGGAGCACATATGTCAGTGCGCAGGTTCCTGCGCAGCATGTAGAACAGCGAGATGAAGACCGGCAGCTGAGCTACCAGGGGCAGACAGGAGCCCAACGGGTTCACGTTGTTCTCCCGGTAGAACCTCATCGTCTCTTCCTGCTGGCGCTGCTTGTCCTCCTTGTACTTCTGCTGGATCGCCTTCATCTCCGGCTGGAGGTGCTGCAGCTTGCGCATCGAGTGAAACTGCTTGACGGTCAACGGCATGAGCACCAGCCTCACGGCCGCCGTCAGCAACACGATCGACCAACCCCAGGAGATCCCCATGTTGTCGTGGAAGAACTTGATCACCGCGGCAAACACGGTGATGAGAGGCTGAAAGATGTTGGCTGCAACTAGCATGATCAGGCGTGAGTGCTTGGTGATCGCGGTTTGAACAGCCGCTGGTCCTCAACGTAGTCGACCCCACCGCGGCTCAAGGGGTTACACCGCAAAATCCGCCACACCGACAGAACTAGCCCGCGCGGTATGCCGAACTTCGTGATGGCCTGTGCAGAGTACTCTGAACACGAGGGATAGTACCGGCACCGCTGCCCGAAGAGAGGAGATACCACTTTCTGGTAGATCCGAATGGGCGCAACCACTGCCCGTCTAAACAATCGCTTCACGCCTCCGTCTCCCGACTGTTACGCCACTCTGCTTGGTCCAGGCCGTCCAGCTCGCCACCGGACTCCGGGGCACCTGTCAGCACCCCTTCAACCCTGTCAATCAGCGTCCGCAGAGCCTCATGAATCCCGCTCAACCCTGACCGTTCAGCCAGATCGCGCGCCCCTGGGCGCGCGATCACCACGGCGTCCACACGCGGGGGCAGGCGTCCACACTCTCGGTCAAACGCCTCCCGCAACAGACGCTTGACACGGTTGCGCTCGACCGCACCCCCAACCTTGCGCGACACAGACAGCCCAAGCCGGGGCGCTTCATCAGCGTCGCTGCGCGGAAAGACGTAGAGCACCAGCTCACGACCGGCGTGCGACCGGCCGCGGCGCATTACACGTTCAAAGTCCGCGCTGTTTGAGAGCCGCCCACGGCGAGACGAACCGACGCCCGCCATGCATCACCTAGACCGTCAGACGCTTCCGGCCCTTGTCGCGACGGCGCTTGAGCACGTCACGGCCCGCGCGTGTCAGCATCCGCGCACGGAAACCATGCGTACGGGCTCGTTTGCGCTTCTTTGGCTGGTAGGTTCGTTTCATCGCAAAACCTCCGGTCTCACCGGAATCGGAATCGCAGTATACGCATCTGAACTCACATCTCTCTCACTGCCCACCTGCAGGCCCACGGCGGGCCGTCCGAACCACCCGCTAAAAACAAGGCTTTCCTTATTTTCCCCGCGCTTTGCGCGAACCCACACCGCTCCGGCCTGAACCTCCCAACACCTGGGGGTATATTGGCCCCTTCAGCAGCAGCCGGACTACAGACACGACGTATCGACCTCGACTCAGCCGCTAGGAGCCGCTACGAGTTGCCTGAGCACCTCGCGCATTCCCCTGCCTGGCAGGAAATCACCACCGCTCTGCAGCGCGCTGTAGGCAAGTTCACCTACGACATCTGGCTCGCCCCCCTTCAGGTCAGAAACTGGGACGGCGAACTTCTGCTCTTGGAGGGTGCACCTCAGACCGACTCCTGGCTTGCGGACCGCTACGGCGCCGTGATCGAACGCTGCGTCCACAACACGCTCGGAAACCATGTTCGCGTCGCTTTTGCCGGCGATCCAGCAGGCAGCGCGTCAGCCTCGCTGGCTGCGGTCGGTTCGGCTGGGCGCGACAAGAGCACTCACCCGCTGCTCACAACTGAACGCGTAAACCCTCGTCACACCTTTGAGCAGTTTGTGATCGGTGACAGCAACCGTCTTGCCCATGCGGCAGCGCTCGCAGTTGCGGAGGCTCCCAGCCAGGCCTACAACCCGCTTTTTCTCTACGCCTCGCCAGGGCTTGGCAAAACGCACCTGCTCCACGCGATCGCGAACTACCTTGCCGCGTTCAACCCTGAGATAACCACCCGCTACACCACCGTTGAAGCTTTCACAAACGGCTTTATCGCTGCTCTCAACGGTCGCGCGCTGGACCGCTTCAAAGCACTGCACCGCAACGTCCACGTTTTGCTCATCGACGATGTCCAGTTTCTGGCGAGCAAGGCCAAGACCGAAGAGGAGTTCTTTCACACGTTCAACGCCGTTTACGACTCAGGCCGTCAGCTGGTCCTGACCTGTGACCGTCTCCCCAGTCAGCTGACCGGCATTGAGCGGCGTCTGCGTGACCGTTTTCAGTCTGGCCTGGTCGCCCAGCTTGGGGCGCCAGACGCACGCACCCGTCTGGCAATCCTGCGCAAGCGGGCAAACCTCGACAACATCCCAATCGCTGACGACCGGGTCTTGGAGCTCATCGCCGCCCGTGTGACAGCGGATGTCCGCTCACTACAGGGAGCGCTCATCCGGGTTGTAGCCCACCACTCGCTGACCGGCAAACCGATCGACCTCGCCCTGACCGAGCATGTGCTGGACTCGCTTCAGCCCCAGAACGGCGCCGCCCAGCGCGAATCACACCAACCGACGATCCCACAAATTCAAAAGTTCACAGCGGCCCGGTTCAACCTCTCACTAGATGATCTCACAGGGTCCAGCCGTCTTGCCTCAATCTCCTGGCCTCGTCAGGTGGCGATCTACCTCTCCCGCGAGCTGACCGACCAGCCCCTGCAGAGCATCGGCCGTGCGTTTGGCGGACGCAACCACGCAACCGTTCTGCATGCCTGTCGCCGCGTTTCCGACCGCATCGCTGCAAACGCCGCCGACGCCGCCGACATCAGTCAGCTCACCCTCGTGATCAGTTCTCAACACCCTTGACCGCCGTCGCTGACACACTGACCACAACCGGCTATACCACGCTTCGCCTGCTCAAACCATGTTTACGCATACTTATCAACACATCCTCTTGTTCCTATGACGTCTATACCTTGCTAAACAGGAGGCCATTGTGAAGATTTCGCTTGACCGTGATGCCCTCCTTAGCGAGCTTCAGGCCGCTACACGGATCGCCTCGACTCGCAGTGCTATCCAAGCACTCTCTGGTGTCCAGCTGGACGCCTCAGGTTCTGTTTGTGAAGTGCGTGCCACGGACACAGACGTCAGCTTGCGTGTGCCCATTCCCGCCGAGGTCACTCGGCCAGGCTCAGTGCTGCTTCCAGCGAGATTGACGTTGGACGTCGTGCGCGCCCTTCCCGCCTCGCGAATGTCCCTGGAGGTTCGCTCAGCACAGAGCGATGTTGAAATTCTCTGTGGTGCCTCCACGTTCCATCTGCGCACGCTGCACGACGAGGACTTCCCACCACTTCCACAGGCCGATCCAGCCAGCTCCATATCGCTTCCGCTGGCCGCCTTTGTAGACACCATCTCCAAGGTCTCAGGAGCCGCATCCCGCGATGAGACGCGTCCCGTCCTGACAGGGATCCTCGTCTCCGCGTCAGGTAAAGAGGTGCGGATGGTCGCCACCGACTCTTACCGTATGAGCATCAAGGAGACCGTCATGGAAGCTGCGATCTCAACCAGCTTCGAAGTTAACATCCCAGCCCGTGCTCTCCAGGAGCTGACGCGGCTCTCCTCACACATGATGGACGATCATCTCACCATCAGTGTGCGACAGAACCAGGTCATTTTTGTGATCGGCCAGCTCGTGTTGTCATCGCGTTTGATCGATGGGCAGTTCCCCAACTACCGTCAGCTGCTGCCGGAGTCCTTTGAGTACGAGGTGAGGATGTCCGGCCCGGAGATGCGTGAGATTGTGAGCCGTGTCAGCCTATTAGCGCAGAAGAACGCACCCTTGAGACTCTCCTTTTCTCCCGGCGAGCTGACCGTGTCGGCTCAGACCTTCGACGTCGGTGAAGCCCGTGAGGCGATGGCGGTGGCCTTTCAGGGAGAACCGCTTGAGATCGGCTTTAACCCCGAATATCTCCGGGACGGGCTGGACGCAATTGGCGACAGCGACTTCACGTTCAAGCTGATCAGCCCGCTTCGTCCAGGGCTGTTGCAGACGACCGATGAAAGCGGCTTCACATACCTAATCATGCCGATCAGGCTCGACGTCTGAGGTCTCAAGCCCACCACCTCAGATGACGCGTGTCATCTCTGTGAGCGCCAGGAACTTCCGTTCCTATGAGCGCGTTGACGCCCAGCTGGGACCCGGCCTGACTGTTGTGAGCGGCCCAAACGGCGCCGGGAAGACCAACCTTTTGGAAGCTGTTTACTTCGGCTGCACCGGTAGGTCATGCAGGACCTCTAACGACCGGCAGCTCGTGCGTTTCGGCGCGCAGACACTTCGTGTGGTGGTGCAGTGTGATGGTGAGGCCGGCAGCCATCAGCTTGCTGTTGGTTTGACGGCTGGTGAGGCCAAACGCACAAGCGTAGATGGTGTCACTTTGCAGCGGTTATTGGACTCGCCGCATCGCCCGCTTGTCAGCGTCTTTCTGCCCGACCGTCTAGAGCTCGTCAAGGGTTTGCCTGCGCTGCGGCGTGCTCACGTTGATCAGGTGGTGGCCGCTCTGTGGCCGGCGCGGGTTGGCAGTCGTGTTGCCTACGCACAGACGTTGGCGCAACGCAATGCCCTGCTTGTCGCTTTGCGCTCAGGCAAGGCGAATATGGCGACGCTGGACAGTTGGGATGCGCAGCTGTCTGTGACCGCCTTGGCGCTGATGGCTACTCGTGCCGCTGCCATCGACCTCATCGCGCAGCGGTTTGCGCAGGTGGGTGGCGCGTTGGCGCTGGACGGGAAACTCTCGGTGAGTTATGAGCCCCGCTCGCACGCTGGGGATCCGGTGGCGTTTGCTGCGGAACTTCGTCAACGACGCACTGAGGATATGGAGCGCGGCTTCACGGAATATGGCCCGCACCGCGACGACATAACCATCAAGCGGGACGGCCGGTCTCTGCGCACCTACGGTTCGCAGGGACAACAACGCCTTGCGCTGCTAGCCCTTCTACTGGCGGAAAGGTCGGTCCTAGCGCAGCAGCGCTCCGGCATTCCACTGATGTTGTTAGATGACGTCATGAGTGAGCTTGACAGCGTCCGCCGGCGGGCGCTCATTGACCTACTACACCGTGACGGTGGCCAGGCGCTGATCACTACCACCGACTTAGAACATGTGCCCGTGGAGAACAACGACGTGATGCGGCTGCAGGTGTCGGACAGCTTTGTAGAGCCACTGGCGATTGGGAGGGCGTGACGCACCATCGCCGCGCACCAAGGCAGATCGGCTCAGCTTTACAGGGGGCCCAGCGGCGCTGGGAGCCGACCTCTGCGCTGGGCCGCGCACAGAGCGTCTGGGCCCAGGTCTCACGAGCCTGGGCGGTGGCGCTTGGGGCGCAGGGCGCATACGTCCTGGAGCGCGCGACGCCTGTCAGTTTGCGTGCCGGCGTGTTGACGGTCAGATGCACGGAAGCCGTGGTGGCCGATGAACTCACGCTTGAGGCAGGACCTCTGATTGAGCGGCTGAACGCTGGTCTGTCTGATTCGGTCATCACTGAGCTGCGCTGCGTCACGGCTGCGTGAAGGGCGGGATCACTCCCATCCCGACGCCAGCGCCAGACGCTAACAGTGCTGCGCCGGTCATCTAGCTGCTATCTGGTTTAGCGGAGTTTGCAGGTAAAAGGACCGTATGAGCAGATAGCTTGCAGCTGCCTGCTGTGCTAAGCTAAAAGTTACAAATGTGCGACGCCCCGGTTCCGCGCGGAGTTCTGCGCGCCGGGGCGTCTGAACGTCAATCGGAGGATAGTTGGCGAACCACGACGGCGCGGAGCGTCCAGACAGCTGGCAACAATACGACGCCGAGAACATCCAGGTGCTTGAGGGACTTGAAGCGGTCCGCAGGCGCCCCGGCATGTACATCGGCTCAACCGGGTTGCGTGGGCTGCACCACCTTGTTTACGAGGTTGTGGACAACTCTGTTGACGAGGCGCTCGCCGGCCGTAACGACACCGTTGATGTGACGATCCACCAGGACTACTCCGTGACGGTGGTGGATCGTGGCGCCGGCATCCCGGTGGCGACCATGGAAAAAGAGGGTCGCTCCGCGCTTGAGGTTGTGTTGACCGTGTTGCACGCCGGCGGAAAGTTTGGCGAGGGCGGCGGTTACAAGGTTTCGGGAGGCTTGCACGGGGTTGGCGTCTCGGTCGTCAACGCGCTCTCGGAGCGGCTTCATGCGGAGGTTAGCCGTGACGGTTATGTGTGGCGCCAGAGCTACGTGCGCGGCGCACCAGATGGACCAGTGCAGCGCGGCGAGCCGACCGATGAACACGGCACGACCATCACGTTCATGCCCGACAGTGAGATCTTTGAGTCGCTTGACTTCGACTACAAGACGATTGAGGAACGGCTGCGTGAGACGGCGTTTCTGACCAGGGACCTGCGCATCTCAATCACCGATGAACGTGGCGAAGGCGCGCGCTCCGAGTTTCACTATGAGGGCGGCATCACCGACTTTGTAGCGTTTTTGAACAAGAACAAGGAGCCGGTGCACGCCAAGGTGATCGCCTTCGGCGGCGAGTCTGATGAGGGTTCCGTTGAGGTTGCCATGCAGTGGAACGGCTCCTACCAAGAGTCGGTCTTCGCGTTCGCCAACAACATCAACACACACGAGGGAGGCTCCCATCTCACCGGCTTTAGAACCGCGCTGACCGGTGCGCTGAATAAATACGCGCGTGAGATCGGCGAGCTCAAAGACAAGGATGAGAACCTCTCAGGTGATGACGTCCGCGAAGGACTGACCGCTGTGATCTCCGCCAAGCTGGCCGAACCGCAGTTTGAGGGGCAGACCAAAACCAAGCTCGGCAATCCAGGTATGGCGGGTTTCGTTCAGTCGATTGTCAACGCGCGGCTGGGTGAGTGGCTTGAGGAAAACCCAGCGGACGCACGCCGTGTGATCCACAAGGCCGTGTCCGCCGCGCAAGCGCGCGCGGCGGCCCGCAAAGCCCGGGATCTGACGCGCCGCAAGTCGGTGTTGGGCAATTCAACACTGCCTGGCAAACTTGCGGACTGCTCGGTCAAGGATCCGGCGCTTGCCGAGTTGTTCATCGTCGAGGGCGACTCGGCCGGTGGTTCGGCGGTGGACGCGCGCGACCGCAACACCCAGGCGATCCTGCCGCTGCGCGGAAAGATCCTCAACGTCGAAAAGAGCCGCATCGATAAGGTGCTGGGCAACACGGAGATCCAGGCGTTGATCACCGCGATCGGAACCGGTGTGCGCGACGAGTTCGATATTGAACGAGCCAGATACCACAAGATTGTGCTGTTGACCGACGCCGACGTGGATGGCGCACATATCCGCACACTGGCGCTGACCCTGCTGTTCAGAGAGATGCAGCCGTTGATCGAGGCTGGCTATGTCTACATTGCCAAGCCGCCGCTGTACCGGCTTACGCGTGGTCAGAAGCACCGCTACATCGAGCGGGATTCCGAGCTTGAGGAGATGTTGCTCGGCGACAAGCTGGATAAGATCGAAGTCACCAGCCATGAGGGCCAGCAGTTCAGACTGACCGACGCGCGTTGGCAGCGTCTCACGAGGCTGCTCAAGCAGTATCTCGGCTGGGCTTCGGCACTGCGCACTGCCCACGGACACAGCGTCGTGACTTTTATCCAGCAGGCACGCCTGCTGGAGGCCGGTGTCACCGATGTGGACGGGTTGCGGATCCATCTGCGCGCCGGTGAGCAGCCCGACGGGCACACGTTCAGCACGCAGCTGCTCTCAGAGGATCCGTTCGAGATTGTCGTGCGCACGATCGAGGTCAAGACTGGGCTTGCCACCACTCACCATGTGCGCCGGGCTGCTCTGGACGCGGCGGAATACAGGCGGCTCTCAGCGATGCACGACGAGCTCTTCGCACTGGCGGGAAACCCGCCCTTTGCGGTAGCGCTGGGTGAAAACCGCCTGGAGGCCGGTTCCTTTGAGGAGCTGCGTGACGCGATCCTTGAGGTTGCGCAGAAGGGCGTGACCTACTACCGCTTCAAAGGGCTTGGTGAGATGGACCCAGAGGAGCTGCGTGAGACCACCATGGATCCTGCCAGCCGGACACTGGTGCGGGTCACGATGGAAGACGCCAGCGCCGCGGACCTCGTCTTCTCGATGCTGATGGGCGACCAGGTTGAACCGCGGCGACAGTTCATCGAGGACAACGCACGTCTGGTGAGCAACCTCGACGTCTAAGTGAGCAGCGCTGACAGCAACGTCCCTGCGCAGGTGAGCGCCAGCCGGGGGCAGAAGGAAGGAACTTTCCCAGATGGCGACGATTGACACTCTCGGTGGCGGAAACATCGAGCCGCGTGGGCTCGAGGATGAGATGCGCTCCGCGTATCTCGACTACGCCATGTCGGTGATTGTCGGGCGTGCGCTGCCGGATGTGCGTGACGGCCTGAAACCGGTCCACCGCCGGGTTCTGCACGTGATGAACGAGATGGGACTGCGGCCTGACCGCAAGCACGTGAAATGTGCACAGATCGTCGGCGAGGTGATGGGCAAATACCACCCGCACGGGGACAGCGCCATTTACGACACGCTGGTACGCATGGCGCAGGACTTCAGCATGCGCCATAAGCTCGTGGACGGTCACGGCAACTTTGGCAACATCGACGGCTGGCCGGCCGCCGCGATGCGCTACACGGAAGCGCGTCTGGAGCGGCTCGCCATGGAGATGTTGCGTGACATCGACCAGGACACCGTTGACTTCGTGCCGACCTACGACGGCAACGGCCGTGAGCCGGTGGTCCTGCCTTCGCGCTTCCCGAACCTGCTGGTCAACGGTAGCTCTGGCATCGCCGTCGGCATGGCCACCAATATCCCGCCGCACAATCTGCGCGAGGTGATCTCCGCGACGATCGCATACATCGACGATCCGTCGCTTGACGTGGACGCTCTGATGACCCACATCAAGGGCCCCGACTTCCCGACCGCGGGTGTGATTCTAGGCCGTGAGGGGATCCGCGACGCTTACGCCACAGGGCGCGGCCGCGTGCGTGTGCAGGGCAGGGCGCACGTCGAGCCGATCGGGCAGGGAAAGGAGGCGATCATCGTCACGGAGCTGCCCTTCCAGGTGCGCCGCGACGGTGACGGCGGTCTGCTGGTCAAGATCAAGGAGCTGGTCGACGAGAAGAAGATCCCGGAGATCAGCGACCTGCGTAATGAATCTGATCGCCGTGGCATGCGGATTGTGATCGAGCTCAAGCGCGACGCCATCCCGAAGGTCGTCCTCAACAAGCTCTACAAGCACACGCCTTTGCAGACGACCTTCGGGGTGAACATGGTGGCGCTTGTCGACCAGGTCCCGCGGACGCTGTCATTGCGTGAGGTGCTTGGCCATTACGTCGACCACCAGCGTGAGATTGTCGTGCGCCGCACCAAATATGAGCTTCGCAAGGCTGAGGAGCGGGCGCATGTGCTGGAGGGCCTGCTGATCGCGCTGGGCAGGATCGACGAGGTCATCGCGCTGATCCGCGCCTCGCGCGACACCGAGGCGGCGCGCACCGGGTTGGTGGAGCACTTTGGGCTGACGGTCATTCAGGCGCAGGCGATCCTGCAGCTGACGCTCGGCCGGCTGACCGCCCTTGAAGCCGACAAGATCAAGCAGGAGCATGCCGATCTGGTTGAGAGGATCAAGGAGTTGCGTGAGATCCTCAGCGATGAAGCGAAGGTTCTGTCGCTGATCAAGGAGGAGCTTGCTGAGATCGCACAGCGTTTCGGTGACGAGCGTCGCACGGAGATCGCCCTCGCCGAAGGTGAGATCGACATCGAGGATCTGATCGCGGATCAGCAGATGGTGATCTCGATCACCCACTCCGGATACATAAAGTCACTGCCGTTGTCCACCTACCGTCAGCAGCACCGCGGCGGCGTCGGCGTGACTGGCATGGACACCAAAGAGGACGACTGGATCGAGCACCTGTTCGTGACCTCAACCCATGACTTTTTGTTGTTCTTCACCAATCGCGGCAAGGTCTACCGGCTTAAGGTGTATGACCTGCCGGAGCAGTCGCGCACTGCGCGTGGTCGAGCGCTGGTCAACCTGCTGCCGTTGCGCGAGGGGGAGAAGGTCCAGTCAGTCCTCAACACGCGCGACTTCACAGAGGGGCGCTACCTGGTTTTTGCCACTCGTGCCGGCCAGATCAAGAAGACCGAGTTTTCGGCTTACAACACTCCGATCAAGGTCGACGGGATCATTGCGATCAACATTCGCGACGATGATGCGCTGGTGGCCGTCAGGCGTACCAGTGGGGAGGACGACATCATCATGGTTTCGCGCTCCGGCCAGGCCGCACGCTTCTCTGAGGACAGGGTCCGCGCAACTGGCCGCGACACCTCCGGGGTGCGGGGCATGAACGTCAACCAACCCGGTAACGCGGTGCTGGCAATGGATGTGGCCAGTGACGACCAGGAGCTTCTGGTTGTCACTGAGAACGGTTACGGCAAGCGCACCGCAATATCGGAGTATCCGGTCAAGAACCGCGACACGATGGGTGTCAAGACCATCCAGCTGACCGAAAACAAAGGTGCGCTGGCTGGGGCGCTGGTCGTGCGTGAACATCAGGAACTGGTCTTCATCTCCCAGAACGGCATGGTCCAACGCACTTCGGTGCGTGGCATCAGCCGCTACGGTCGAGCCTCCCAGGGTGTGCGTCTCATGAACATCCGCGACGACGACCAGGTCAGCGCGGTCGCCCTGGTCGTGGAGTCAGAGGCCGACCTCGACGCTGAGGCTGATACAACCGACGCGCAGCCGCCTGTGGCTGGTGACCAGGACCAGAGAAGCTGAGCGCGCCCGGTCGGCGCGCCCCGACGAGGCTGGCTGACGCCCCCTGGCATGGCCCGGCCGACCCTTTAGGAACGCGGGGAAGGAAATATCCCGTGGCGGGATATTTCCTTCCCCGCGTGTGAGGGCTTCCCGGCGTGCGGCCCGGCGCTCTCCGCGCTGGTCCTGGCGACCTGCGAGGCGCCGCGAAAACGGCCCGTGAAACCAACGCTGCACAGGACTGGTTTTCAGCTGGCGAAACCACAACGGCGGACGCCGTTTGGCGACGTCCGCCGCGTGGTACATGGCTGGCATCGCCCGCTCTGGCCGATCACTGCGCTGGAAGGACCAGGCCAGCACCAGAGCGGTGGTGTCACGGTGAGATTCCGCTAACGCGGGTCAGCCGATCCGACCTAGCGGCCGGACACCTCCAGGGTCCCGCAGATACTGTCAGACAGGTGGACCACCTCCTTTCTCTGGTACCGAAACCATACAACGCTGCGCGGCGAAGCTGCCGCCGCCCCCGACCCGGCCGGTGCCGACGGCTGTCAGGCAGCCAGCGGGGTCGGCGGAGTTGCCGACGCCTGCGCTGAGCGCATGTACTGGCGCCAGGCCGCGGGGATCGTCGGGCTGGCCACGCGAATGAAGACCTCGGCGTTGGGCGTGTGCGGCTGCTTGGCCAAGGCCATGCCCACCTGGCGCGGGAGTGAGTCACCCTTCCGCCGGTTGCACGGAGCGCAAGCTGCGACGATGTTGTCCCAGCTTGAGCCGCCGCCCTTGGAGCGGGGGATCACATGGTCAACTGTCAGCTGTTTGTGCGAGCCGCAGTACTGGCAGGTCCAGTTATCCCGGGCAAAGACCGCCCGGCGGGTTATCTTGCGGCGGTGTGAGTCGCGCGGAACCTTGACATAGGCGACCAGCCTGATCACCGCGGGGCGTGTGAGCGTCGCGGTGGCGGAATGCAGCTGGCGCTCGGTTGCCGCGATCACCTCCGCCTTCTCCTTGAGCAGCAGCACAACCGCACGGCGGACCGTGCACACGTTGATGGGCTCATAGGTCGCGTTGAGGACGAGCACCCGACCACCGTCAGGTCCGTGGCGATGGTGCTCGACAAGCGCCGCGGACCGGGGTGGGGGTGTTATGGATAAGCCCATCAAAAAAAGTCTACCGTCAGAACGGGCGAAGTCACCGGCGTTTGCCGTAAGCGAAGCTGCTGTAGGAGCGTTGCTGTAGGAGCGTGTTTGTCGAGGCCTGCCTAACACAATTCAAGCCGGCTGGTGGCATGGCCGATGACGGTCTCTGCAGACGTCTTCAAACACGGGTTGGCTGGTGGCCTGCGGACATCCTCGTCCGATGATCATCGGGGTGCCGTCCAATTCAACGAATATCGCCAGGGAGGCACATTTCATGAGCGATAGCCCAGCGGCCGGGCAGCTCGCATCCACGGTGGCAGAACCGTGCCGGGCGGAGCTTGCCCTTCTGGGAGGACGCCTGCTCGCAAGCGGCCGTGAGGTCCTCGTACGTGTGCGCGCACGTGGTCCCGTGAGCGGGGTGGCGGAGGGCAGCACGGTGCATGCAAGCATCGAGCGAACCGCCACCGCCGCCACCGAGGCGATCGCCGCCTGGCTTGCCGGCGAACCTGCCGAGTCGGTACACAGCACCGCACAGGCGATCGCCACGCTCTTCGGGCAACTGGCGGTTGCCCGTGCCGCGCCGCTTAACGAGCTGACCCGGTATGCGCTGCGCTGGCGCGACGCGGTCAACGAGATCCTCACCGACCTGGCGACCGGTGCCGAAGTCTCCGCAGCGTCGCTGAACCGCGCGCACGCCATGGTTCAGCAGGGCCTCGAGGTGATGCTGGTCCGTCTGGGTGAAGCCTTTGAGAGCGAGCGCAGCATCGTTGAGGACGAGCTGGTCATGCGCCAGCAAGAGCTTGTCTTTTTGGCGACCCATGACAGTCTCACGGGCCTTCCCAACCGCACCTTGATCATGGATCGAGCGGATCAGATGCTTGCACGTGCTCGCCGCAAGCGAAGGAAGTGCGCTGCTCTGCTCATTGATCTGGACGGCTTCAAAAGCATCAATGACGCGCTCGGCCCGGTGGCTGGGGACGCGCTGCTCAAAGCGGTTGCGGAGCGTCTGAGTGGCACAACTCGTGAGGCCGATACGCTCGGGCGCCTTGGTACCGACGAGTTTGTAGTGCTTGTCGATGTCAGCGCGCAGGGCGCGGGTCCCGAGGCCGTGGCCGAGCGTGTCAGGGCCGCCCTGAGCGAGCCGTTTGCGCTGGATGGCTTGCAGGCGGGCAGAATCGCCCTCACCACGAGCATGGGCATCGCCACGGGTGTCTACGGAGCCTCCTCGGATCTGCTGCGTGACGCCGGCATCGCCATGTACCGTGCCAGGCTGGCGGGACGCAACAACCAGGTGGTCTTTGAGCACGGTATGGCGGACCAGGCGCAGATCCGGCTGCAGCTTGAAATGGCAATGCGGGAAACGATCGGTACGGATCGCTTTTACCTGGTTTACCAGCCGATGCTTTACCTCCGCACGCTTGCGCCGGTGCGGATGGAGGCCCTGTTGCGCTGGCGCGACCAGGCCGGTGAGGTCATCCCACCCGACGTTTTCATTCCGGTTCTGGAGCAGTCCGGCCTGATCACCGAGGTCGGCCGCTGGGTGCTCGCAAAAGCATGCGAGCACTGCGCGGCCTGGCAGCGATCGGGTGCTGTGATCGGAGTGGCTGTCAACGTCTCGGCGGTACAGCTCGAGACGGGACGACTCGTTGCCGACGTGGCAGATGCGCTGCTGGCCAGTCAGCTGGACCCCGGCCTGCTCACGATTGAGATCACCGAGACCACGCTGATGCGCGACGCCGAGCGCACCATGGAGGATCTGCGTGCGCTCAAGCGCCTAGGCGTGCGCCTGTCTATCGATGACTTCGGCACCGGCTACTCGTCGCTTGCCTACCTTCAGCGGTTCCCAGTGGATGAGCTCAAGATCGACCGTTCGTTCGTGTCGCAAATCGGCACCGCAAGCCAGCACGATGCGCTGATCCGGACTCTCGTAGCGCTCGGACGGTCACTGCGAATCCAGACGCTCGCGGAGGGCATTGAGGAACCAGGGCAGCTTGCCAGGTTGCAGGCGCAGGAATGCGATCTCGGTCAGGGGTACCTCTTCGCAAGGCCGATGGAGGTTGAACGGTGCGGGCCGTTCATGCGCGAGTGGGCCCCGGAGGCGGCTGACGCAGCGGCCTGAGCTAGCTCTACGAGCCTGACGCAGGCGGAAGCAGGCGGGCGCAGGCGGGCTCAGGCCGCGCCTGGGGCCGGCGCCACCGCCGCGGGGAATGAGCCGAGCGTCCGCAGATCTCCGGCTCCCGCTCGCAGTCCACCGAGCGCCTCGGCCACAGTTGGATCGTCTGCGCGCCCGTCTATGTCGATAAAGAACATGTAGCTGCCGAGCCCATCACGCCGGGGACGCGACTCAATCCGGTTCATGTTGACGCCACGGAAGGCCAGCTCTGACAGGCACCGCACCAACCAGCCGGCGGAATCGGTCCCGCTTCCCCAGAAGACAATCGCCGTCTTCCACGGGTCGGCGTCCCCGGCCACGTAGCCCGGCGGGCCCAACGGGCCGGACAGTGACTCGTCGGGGCCTCCTCTGGCCAGCCACACAAACCGCGTCTGATTGCCCGGGACGTCCTCAATGCCCGCCGCCAGCACGGTGGCCCCGTAGAACTCTGCGGCAAGCCGGGTGCCGATCGCGGTCCAGCGGTGGCGGATGCGCTCAGACACCAGTCGGACCGCTTCGGCGGTTGAACTGGAGGTCATCACGCGCGCCTGCGACAGGTGCTCGGCGATGAATCTGCGGCACTGGGCGTTGGCCTGAGGGTGGGAGATGACGACCTCCACGTCGGAAAGCGGCAGCGGGCCCTGGGCGATCAGGCACTGTTGCACCGGCAGGATCGTCTCGCCGATGATCCGCACGTCAGGCGCGTCAAACACCAGCGCGTCAAGGGTCGTGTTCACAGAACCCTCCACCGAGTTCTCGATCGGAACCACAGCGCGCTCGACGCGCCCGTCGCGGACCGCCAGCACCGTGTCGTGGATTGTCTCTATCGCAACCAGTTCACAGTCGGCCGCAGCCGGTGCGCGCAGCGCGGCAGCCTGACTGAACGTGCCTTCAGGACCCAGGTAGCCGATCCGCATCCGGGACACGCTCAGCTCGTGCTGGTTTGAGTCGACGCTCCGCCACCGAGGGCTAGTTGAATGGCTTCATTCTCCTCGGGGGACAGCTGCACCTCGGACTGACCGTTGTGAATCTGCTTGGTGTACAGGCGGGCGGTGTCGCGGTGGTGGATGGAGGACAGCACGATCCCGGAGCGCTTGGCGTCAAGCAGCGCGATTGACGTGGACTGCCTTCCAGACATCTCGCCGTAGGCGTCGTAACGAACCAGTGCACGGTAGGCGATCGCACCGTCAAGGCGCTGCTCCGCTGCGTCCATGCGGCGGTGCAGCTGCGACCCGAAGTCTTCAACGTACTGTGCCAGCACGTCGAATGACTGCTGCAGCTGGGCCGCGTGAGCAACCAGGTCCCGTTCACCCTCGCCCAGCACGGCTCGCTGGGCGGCCTGTAGCCGCCGCATGCGCACGGAGAGCGTAATACCCCAAGCAAGCGCGATCACCGAAACCACAGTGCCGGCGATGGCGACGATGCCCGTGGTGGTGTCCAGTGTGCTCACTCCCTCAAGCATAAGATCCGCAGCCGATGTCTGCTCGGCCAGTGACCGCATGTGGCCGTGGCGGCACTGTCAGTTGAAGTTGATCTTGAAGGTCAACCGGTTGTTCTGGATGTCGTTCTCTCCCGGCACCCGCGCGATCTTGGCGGTGACCTGGAATACCGAGGTTGGCGGCACCCTCGGCAGGGTTACGTCACAGGTGTAGTTGCCGCCCGGATGCGTCTCAGGGTAGATGGCCCTGCCGGTGTCGCTGGTGCCGTCGACGGTGACTGAGCAACCCAGCTTGTATTCAACGGTCTGACCGGAGTTGGCGAAGTGCAGCTGGAAGGTCGGCGCCGGGCTGGCCGCCACTGTGTTGGTTCCGTAGGGGGAAAGCTGTGTGCCGTCCACGGTCACATAGTTCAGCTGGCTTCCCTGAGACACTCCGGGAACAGCCTTGTTGATCACGTCCGCCGGCAGGTTCGCGTCGATCTTGTCAGCTACGAAGGTGGGGTTGAGCCAGCCCAGATCGGTGAGCATCTGGCCGCCATAGATTTGAATGCCGTTCTGACCGCCGACGGTGATGGCAGCAGAGTTCAAGGCCTGGGCGATGGCGCTGCCAACAAACGTCTTGTAAAGCACATCGGAGCCGGACAGCATGTAGAAGCCACGGGTCATGCTGGCCACTGCCGTCTGGCTGGTGCTCGTCACGGAAGCCGGCTGAATGTTGTCGGCGATGGTGGCGATCCCATCGGCCCGCAGCCGCATCACCTGTACGAGCGTCGTCTCGGCGCTTGACAGCTGGCTGGGTGCGCTGAGCTTCTCTGCCTGGATGACGTACCCTCGCGCCTTTTGCAGCAGCGTATTCAGCTGCGTTGAGAGGGTGGACTCACCAGCGGTGGAGCTCAGGTCCCCGCGGCTGAGATCGGAGAACATCGTGACCCCGTCTGATCCTGAATCGGTCATCAGCGTGTCCACGTCGGCCGCGTAGGTCTTCAGCGAGTTGGTGCTCTGGCTCACCTCGCAACCGTGGATCAGCAACGCCATCACGATCACGATCACGACGACGATGACGACCGCCACGCCCCGACGGGTCTGGATCTGCTGTTGCGTATGCGTCGATGGTGGGCGGCCGGGGCCGCGCGGGGGCCTGCCGCCGCCACCAGCCCGCGGGCGGCGTGCGCTGCGCGGGCGAGCGGCCGCGGGGCCCGGAGAGTGCTCCGGTTCCTCATCCTCGTCGAAGAACGACAAGTTTTCGCTCCTAGCGGCTAAATCTTTTTGAAATCGAGTAATACCGTCTACTCACATCTCCGGCAACTACGCAACGGCCCGTGCATTTATCCAGACCTCTCATTGTGCCGCAGGGCTGAAGGGCGAGTCCGCGAAAAACTGCACAGGTGAGCGCGTCAGAGATCCCAGCCATGCATCCTGATGATCGGTCGGAGATGGTTCTCGGCCGCTACCGGCTGATCAAACGGCTGGGGACAGGTGCGTTCGGCAGCGTCTTCTCGGCACATGATGAGCGCTTGGACCGTCGGGTGGCTGTGAAGATCCTCCCGCGCGAGCGTGTCAACCATGCCCGCTTCCAACGCGAAGCCAGGGCTGCGGCCCGGCTGCAACATCCCGCCATCGTCACGCTCTATGAGGCCGCCCTTGACGATGACGGCGCCTATCTGGTATCCGAGCTGGTGCGAGGCCGGACGCTGAACACGCTGCTTGCGCACGGTCAGTTATCGGACCGCGACGTGCTGGAGATCGGTGCGGCGTTGTGTGGTGCGCTGGACCATGCCCACTCAAGCGGCGTCATCCACCGCGATGTGAAGCCGTCCAATGTGCTTGTTCCCAACCGTGCCAGCGGCCCTGCGGACCGCGCCAAACTGACCGACTTTGGTGTTGCCCACGTGGCCGGCGGCGATTTGCTGACGCTGCCCGGGGATGTGGTCGGCACCGTCGCCTACATGTCGCCGGAACAGGCTGACGGTCAGCCAGCGGGGCCCGAGGCGGATCTCTACTCCCTGGCGTTGGTGCTGTACGAGGCGCTCACCGGCGTGAACCCGCAGGTGGCCCGCGGCGCTGGCACGCGGACCTTCATCCCGCCGTTGCGCCGTCAGCGCTCTGACATCGCCCGCCAGCTGGCGGCAGGGATCGACACTGCTTTGAACCCCGCGCCGGCGCGGCGCGGCACACCCAGCCAGCTTCGCGCCGCGTTGCTGCACGCGCTTGACGGCGCAAGCAGCGTCACCGGGATCGTCGCCCCTGGCTGGGGAGGTCAGGAACCCGCAGACACCTTGCTCGGCGACCGTCCAGGCCCGGAGTGGGGTGAGGGCACCGGACTGGACGTGCGAGGGCTGCGGCGCCGCTGGTGCCCGCGGCTGGTGGCCCCAGTCGGCCGGGGGGCCGTGTCTGGGCGCCCACCATGGCCGCTGCGGGGGCTCAACGCGCTCGGCGCCGGTCTGGGCGCAACGTGGCTGTGCACCAACCTGCTTGGGATCCATCTGGCCGCACCGGCCGTGCTCGTGCTGATCGTTGCGCTGGTGGCGCTTGCGGCGCCACTTGCCACCAGCCTGCTCACCGTGCTGATGCTGGGGACCGTCTCGCTGGCCGGCGCCTATCCCGCCCTGATCTCTGCGATCGGCCGGCGCTGGTGGCAGCGCGCAGCCTTTGGCGCCGGCGGCTTCTTGCTGCTGGCGCTGGTTGGCCGCAGCGTGCACCGTAACCTCTACTGGCTGCCGGCTCAGCTTCCGCCACACCATCCGCTGGCGCTGGCCGGCGCCGCCATCTGGGCTTTTGCAGCGGCGGTTCTGCCGCTACTGCGCACCCCGCGCCTGCCGCTGCTTGACCTGATCATCATCGCTGCGGCCTCAGTGTTCCTGGTGTTTGCGCTTGACTCCGTCGGCGCCGCGCCGCTGCGCGGCGCCGCCTCTGGAGCGCTCGCCGGAGCGCTCCTGCTCGGCGTTCCCTCGGCTGTTGCCGGAGTTCGCGGAACGCGGAATAGCTGACAGACGGCCTGATGCTGCGTAGCATGCACCATTGGAGATTTAGGTCCGATGTCTGTTATGAGAAGTCTCGAAAACAAATTGGCCGGATTTGTGGAGGGAACGTTCAGCCGCGTGTTCCGCAGCGAGGTGCGTCCGGTTGAGATCGCCCGCAAGCTGGCACGTGAGATGGAGGATCACCAGAGCAGCACGCTGTCGAGCGTGTACGTGCCCCACGAGTTCCGTGTCTATCTGTCGCGTCGGGACCGTGCGCGGTTTGCAAGCTATGAGGATGCGCTGGCAGATGAGCTGGCCTCCTACCTGCTTGAGCACGCTCGCCGTGAACGCTTTGCCCTGGCGGCTCGTCCCGTGATCGAGTTTGAGACCGACGACCGGCTTGGCTTGGGGCAGTTCGGCATTCAGGCCGGCGTCGTCAGGCAGCCTGACAGGCCGCGCCCACCGGCCTATGAGCCGGAGTTGCGCTACGAGCCGCAAGATGAGTACGGGTTTGAGCCGGACTATGGTCCGCCCGAGCCGTCCGTGCTCCAGCGGGAGCACGGACCGGAGGACAACCTCGGCGGCACGATGATGTTCGCTGCCGGACGGGGGCCGCTCGGCCCGCCTCATGAGGGACGCACCGTGCGTAATACACGTGCGCTGGTGGTCTATGCGGGGGCCCGGCTGGTGCTCGGCGCAGGCGGTGGTGTGATCGGCCGCAGCCGCGACTGTGAGGTTGTTGTCAGCGATCCGAACGTTTCACGGCGTCACGCTGAGCTGCGTCCGTCAGGCAGCGGCGGCTGGCTTTTGACCGACCTGGGTTCAACCAACGGGACTCGCCTGAACGGCCGTGAGGTGCGCGGCTCTGAGCCGATCGTGGCTGGCGATGAGATTGCTCTCGGCAGTTCCGTCATGACCTTTGAGGTTGATTAGGCTCGCGTTAGCTAAGCTCTCCCGCTCCGGACCAAAAGGGACACGACATGCTGCAGCCCGTAACGGTCGGACTCAAGTTCGGCTTTCTGATCGTTCTCTACCTGTTCCTGTTCTGGGTTTCTGCCAGCACGCTCTTTGATCTGCGCCGTGGTCTGGGCGGTCGCGGGGGTGGTCCGATCGCCGGTGAGGAGACGGGTATCTATGAGACCGTCGACCCGTTGGCGCTGCTGGAAGGGGATTTTGAGCCGCGTTTGGTGGTGGAGCGCGCCGCTGGACACCCCGCTGGCGTCGCCTATGACCTGATGGGCGGCGCCACACTGGGGCGCGGTGATGTTGAGATCAAGCTTGAGGATCCGTTCGCCTCATCGCACCACGCGCGGATCACCCGGCAGGGGCGGACGCTCGTGATTGAGGATCTTGGATCGACCAACGGGACCTATCTCAACGACCTCCTGCTGAGCGGACCCGCGCCACTGCACGATGGGGACCAGATCCGGGTTGGCAACTCCGTGTTCACGTATCTGCAATAAAGATGGTCCGCAAATGCTCAGAACCGTAGAGACAGCCGTCCGCACGGACCTCGGACTGCAGAGGCGCAGCAACGAGGATTCCAGCTATGCGAGTGCGCCGCTGTTCGTGGTCGCCGACGGCATGGGCGGCGCGCGCGCTGGGGAGGTTGCATCTCAGCTCGCCATCGACGCGTTCATGGCGGGGCTGCCGTCTGCGGGCACGCCGGAGGAACGGCTTGCCGCTGTGGTGCAGCGGGCTAACCAGGAGATCTACCGGCGGTCACTGACGGACCCGGAGAGCGCCGGGATGGGCACGACGGTCACAGCCGCCCTTCTGGAAGGTGACGGACTGGCTATTGCACACGTTGGCGACAGTCGTGCCTACCTGCTGCGGGAGCGCAACCTCACCAGGCTGACTGAAGACCACTCGCTGGTTGAGGAGCTGGTGCGCGGCGGGAAGCTGACTGAGGCTGAGGCGCACGACCACCCTCAGCGATCCGTGATCACCCGCGCGCTCGGGATCGAGCCGGTTGTTGTGATCGACACGTTGACGTGTCCCCTGCGCGCCGGGGATGTCGTGCTGCTGTGCAGCGATGGCCTGACCTCAATGCTCGAGGACCCGCAGGTACGCGACGCGGTTGCGGAATCGGCGAGCCTTTATGCGGCGGCGGACCGCTTGATCAACGACGCGAACGCCGCAGGCGGCCGCGACAACATCACCGTGGTCCTTTTCCGGGTTCAGGAGGCGGACCCTGCGCACAGCTTGGATGAGCCGACGATGATTGCCCGGGGCGCGGAGCTGGAAGCGCGCCCGGGGGGCTCTGAGAGCAGGCTGACAGGCGGGTGGCGACCGGGCGGTTCGCGGTCGGGCGGTTCGCGGTCCACCTTGCCGCTGGCGCGGATCCAGGGCAAGCGGCTGCACATGCCGGCCGGCTTCGTCCAGAGGTCGGAGCACGAGCGTCATTTCGGTGCCGTCGGCAAAGCGTTTGTCACGCTGGTGGCGCTGGCGTTTGTGCTGTTTCTGGTCGGGGGAGCGGGCTATCTGGCCGGTCGGCACTCGTATTTCCTAGGTACTGACAGCCAGGGCACCGTGGTTGTCTATAAAGGCTTCCCGTACACGCTGCCGCTCGGCGTACCGTTGTACAGCACCTTTTACGTCTCCGGCGTACCGGCGTTGACGATCCCAGCGCGCGTGCGAGGTGCCGTTCTCAATCATGCGCTGCGCGACCAGAGCAGTGCCATCAAGCTAATCAACGATCTGGAGTTGGGCAAGATCACCGGATGAAGGCACGCAACCGCGAGCTGGTCGCCCTGCTCCCCGCATCACTGCTTCTGTCCGCTGGGTTGGCGGCCGTGTTCATCCAGCGCTCCAACGAACTGTCAACCGCCTCCCTGGTGTATGGCGCGGTGTTTTTGGGGCTGTGCCTGGCAGCGCACATCTTCATCCGGATCACGCTGCCCCACGCCGACCCGTACATCTTTCCGCTGGTCGCCGTGCTCGCCTGCTTCGGCCTGGTGATGGTGTACAGGATCTACGGGGCTACCTATGCCAGACAGCAGGCGCAGTGGTTTGTGCTCGGCCTTGCGCTGTTCGTGGCGACGATCCTGTTCGTGCGTGATTACCGCAAGCTCGAGCACTACCGGTACCTGATTGCCATCGTGTCGCTGGTGTTGTTGGCGCTGCCTCACGCCCCCGGGCTCGCGGAGCCGGTTAACGGCGCGTACCTGGCGATCCATCTGCCGGGCATCAGCTTTCAGCCCACGGAGTTCGCGAAGATCGGGCTTGTGATCTTTTTGGCAAGTTACCTGCGTGACCACCGCCAGGCACTCGCCTCTGGTCGCAAGATCCTCGGCTACCGGATGCCGCCGCTCAAGCATCTTGGGCCTCTGCTGACGCTGTGGGGCGCCGCGATGCTCGCCCTGGTTGTGTTGCACGATGTTGGCTCGTCGCTGATGTTCTACGGAGCCCTGCTGGCGATTCTCTACGTGGCTACGGACCGCATCTCGTTCGTGTTTATCGGCATGGTCGCGTTTGCGGCGGGCGCCTACTACCTTGCCACGCACATTGCGCACATCGACGCCAGGGTGCAGGACTGGCTGCACACCTACAACCCTGTCGTCTACCGGGAGAACGGAGGCAGCCTGCAGATCGCGAACGGGACCTTTGCAATGGCGGCGGGCGGCCTTTTCGGGCAGGGCTTCGGTCAGACGATCCTGACCGTCCCGGGTTCCAACCCGCTCGTGTATCTGATTCCCGCGCCGGCCACCGACATGATCTACGCGGTGATCACCGCGGAGACGGGGTTGTTCGGCGCGGCCGGCCTTTTGGCCGTCTACCTGCTGCTGGTGGCACGCGGCTTCAAGGCGGCGATTCTGTCTCGCGACTCGTTCTCCAAGCTACTGGCAACGGGGCTCGCAGCGGTCCTGGGCTTGCAGGTGTTTGTGATCGTCGGCGGGGTTACACGGGTGATCCCGTTTACGGGTGTTACGCTGCCGTTTGTCTCCTACGGCGGCTCTTCGATCCTCGCCAACTTTGTGCTGATCGCGCTGCTGTTGTTGGTCTCTGATCGCGCGCGGCGCCCGGATTTGGCGACATGAACCGCTCGATCGTACGGCTGTTCGGCGTGATGGTGCTGCTGTTCGCACTGCTGATCGTGTGGACTTCACGCTGGACTGTGTTCAGCGCCACCTCACTTGACAACAACCCGCTCAACCAGCTGCAGTTTTACGCGTCGTTGAAGATCCGGCGGGGCGACATCTACGCTGATAACGGAACGGTGCTGGCAACCTCAAGGCGTGGTGCAGGCGGCGTCTGGAAACGCGTGTACCCGCAGGGGTCCCTGTTTGCTCAGACGGTCGGCTTCTACTTCCCGCAGGGCGTCGGCTCAGCCGGCCTGGAGCAGACGGCCTCCAGCTATCTGGAGGGCCAGCAGAACTCGGTCAGCAGCGTCTTTGGCAACCTCAACGGCACCAGCAGGACCGGTGACAGCGTCTACACAACGCTTGATCCCACCGCGCAGGCTCTGGCCCGCCAGGAGATTGACCACGCCATGTCGGCCTACGGCGCAACCGCCGGCTCGGTTGTGGCGATCGTGCCCCAGACCGGGGCGGTCAAGGTTCTGTACTCGACCCCCTCCTACAACGACAACAATCCGAACGCCCGGGGTTCCGGCCGCAGTCAGTTCTTTGACGCGGTTCAGGGTACATATCCACCCGGCTCGACGTTCAAGCTGGTCATCAGCACAGCGGCGCTCAACACCGGCAAGTTCACGCCCCTGTCGGAGCTCGCCGGTCCATCGCCGCTGCTGGTTTCCGGTACGCCCCTGCACAATGATGGGGACCAGAGCTGGCCAGCGACAACGACGCTCACGACGGCGCTCACCTACTCCATCAACACCATCTACGCCCAGGTCGGCGAACGGCTGGGCGCTGCGACCGTGCAGGCATACATGCAGCGCTACGGTTTTTACTCCATGCCGCCGCTGGACCTCCCGGCCGGTCAGATGCAGGAGAGCGGAGAGTTCTACAAGGGCAGGTTTGTGCCTGTCACCAACCCCAACATCGACCTGGGACGCACGTCCATCGGTCAGGCCGACCTGGCGGTCACGCCGCTGCAGATGGCCATGGTCGTTGCTGGGATCGCCAACGACGGCACGCTGATGACCCCGCATCTGGTCGCGAAGGTTGTAAACCCCGACGGGCAGCTGGTTTCTCAACCTTCGCCGACGGTATACCACCAAGTGATGAAGCCCAAGTATGCTGCCGAGCTGGCGGTGATGATGGAGCATGTGGTGGAGGAGGGAACCGGTCAGGCGGCGCAGCTCTACGGGCTTAAGGTGGCCGGCAAAACCGGGACCGCCACCACCGGCGGGACACGTGGCGGTCAGCCGCTGGACGACGCCTGGTTCGTCGGCTTTCCTGTTAACGACCCGCGAATTGCTGTTGCGGTAGAGCTCTCCAACATTCAAAACGGCTACGGTGGTACGTATGCTGCGCCGATAGCTGCGCAAGTGATCAAAACTCTCCTAGCTGAACACCAATGAGCGACTTTGAGCCCGGAACGATCATTGACGGGCGTTATCGCCTGATCTCGCGGCTTGGCGCTGGGGGAATGGCTGACGTCTACCTGGCCAAGGACGAGCAGCTCGACCGTGAGGTGGCCGTGAAGCTGCTTCAGCGTCGTTTCGCTCAGGACGCAGCGTTTGTCGAGCGCTTCCGCCGTGAAGCCCAGGCAGCCGCGTCCCTTCAACATCCCAACGTGGTCAGCGTATTTGATCGTGGCGCCTACGACGGCACGTATTACATCGCCATGGAGTATCTCCAGGGCCGGACGCTCAAACGTGTGATCCGTGAGGAGGCGCCGCTTGAGGTTGGCCGTGCGATCGATTTGACCGTCCAGATACTCAAGGCCGCCCAGTTTGCGCACCGGCGTGGGGTGATTCACCGCGACCTGAAACCGCACAACGTGATCATTGACGACAACGACCACGTCAAAGTCACGGACTTTGGCATTGCGCGCGCGGGAGCCTCCGACATGACGGAGACCGGGTCGATCATGGGCACAGCGCAATACCTGTCCCCGGAGCAGGCGCAGGGACACTCGGTGAGCGCCCCCTCAGACCTGTATTCGGTCGGCATCGTGCTTTACGAGATGCTGACCGGCAGGGTGCCCTTTGACGGTGAGTCACCGGTTGCGATCGCCCTCAAGCAGGTGTCCGAGGCGCCCGTGCCACCGCGCGAGATAAACCCGGCCATACCGAAGTCGCTCGATCAGGTGGTCATGTGGTCGCTGAACAAGAACCCCGGCGACCGTCCGGATGATGCCGACCAGTTCATCCGTGCGCTTGAGCACGTGCGTGATACCCTTCCCGCGCAGCCCGGCGAGAGCACCGCCAGCATGACGGCTGTGCACACGGTGGACGTGGTGCCGGTTGTCGGCTACCCGGAGACCAGCGCGCTGCCGGTACAGGCGACGGCGGGGTCGAGCGAGCCCGGCGATCAACTTGACCGCTATGGCGAGGAGGACGTACCTCGCCCGCAGCGAAGAGCTGTCTGGCCGTGGATTCTGGCTGCGGTGCTGGTGTTGCTGCTGGCCGGCGGTGGCCTGGCCGCCTACCTCACCTCCCGTCCCAAGCCGGTGGTGATGCCTTCGCTTGTGAACCTCAGGGTGGACGTTGCCCAGCGGGATCTGGGTCGTCTTGGACTCAACTCGCTGACGGACTACGTGAACTCCGCCAAACCTGCCCAGACGGTTATCACCCAGAGCGTGAAGCCCGGCACCAAGCTGCACGGCGGCGCGACGATCACCCTCACCATCTCAAGTGGTCCCGCGCAGGTATCGATTCCCAACGTTCAGGGTGAGTCGCGGAAGGCCGCAGTCAAGCTGCTGCGGCAGTCCGGTCTGAAGGTCTCTCACGTCTACCAGGAGGCATCTGCGACGGTCACCGCTGGCAACGCCACGCGCACCGAGCCCAACGCCGGCAACAACGTCTCAAGCGGCACGGCGGTGGTCCTCTACATCAGCTCCGGCTTGGCAGTGCCGGGAGTCGTGGGCGACACGGTCGCGCAGGCGCAGGATGCGCTCAGCCAGTTCACAGTCAGGACCGTGACGCAGACCTCCACTACGCAGACTCCGGGGACGGTGGTTGGACAGACTCCCGCCGCGAACCATGCGGCGGGCAGCAACAATGCGGTGACCCTGACGGTCGCCCAGGCGCCGACGACGGCGTCGGTGCCGAACATCCTGGGTGCCACGCCGGGTTCGGCCACCTCGACCCTCAACGACGCGGGACTGAACGTCGTACAGGTTGACAAACCGGTCAGCAACCTGGCGGACGTGGGGATTGTGGTGAGCCAGCGCCCGGCGGGCGGGGCGACCGTCAAGAAGCAGTCGACCGTGAGGATCACGGTTGGTATCCAGGCACCGATCACGACCAAGACGCTCACCTCGCCGATCATCACGCGCACCACGCCGGGAACAACGGTGACGTCGACCAACCCGACAGCGTCATCCAGCGTCACCACGGGCTTGGCGTCCGGTAGGCCCTGAGGGTCTGGTTGGGAGTCGCCCGGCGGGCCGGTTGGGAGTCGGGCGCCTCTCCCGTCGGGGTGTCACCTGCCGGAAGCTTCAGCTCACTGGTACAAGCGGATCCTGTTGACGGTGGCCGAGTCGTGGTTGGGCGGCAGCCTGGTGATCCACACCAAAAAGAACCGGTATGCGTGCGCCGGGTGACGCCTTGAGGCGAGGGTAAAGCGCTGGTCTGCCGCCACGGCTGAGTTTGAACACAGCAGCTTCCACCGACTGCGAGCGAAGCTGTTTGGATCCGGCGTCGTGTCAGAGGCGTAGATGGCGGCGCTGAACTGTGGTGTTGAGGTCAAAAGATCCAACCGCGTGGCCCGCACCTCATGGTTTGCCTCCACGTATATGCCAACGCCCGGCTTGCCCAATTGGCCGCTGTAGTAGTCCTGCGTGGACCAGCCGATGTTTGGATTGCCGTCAACGGCGTAACGCGCCTGCGAATTGTTCTGGGCCGTGCCACCAACTCCATCCGGGTTGTAGGCGTGGGCGCAAGCTGTGCACAGCGTGACTGCCACCGGAGTGGCGGCGCTGGTGGGACGGTGATGGGGCTGGCTTGGGGTGAAGGCGGTGGTGGACAGGAGTGCAACCGCCAGGATGGCCAGCAGTCCGGCCGCCACGAGCGCGATCATGGTGCGGCGGCGACGCGGCGCAGGCGGCAGTGGACGCCGACGCTGGGGCGGCAGGCGATCAAGCACCGCAGTGACCTCACCAGGGGCGGTCACAGGGCCTTCAAGCTCGACTGCCAAGAGGCGTTCCAGGTCCGTGATCAGCGTGCTGGCGTCGCGGTAGCGGTTGGCAGGGTCTTTGGCAGTGGCCCGGGCAACAACTGCAGCCAGCGCAGGCGAAACCTCACTCCGCTTTGCACGGAGGTCCGGTAGCGGCTCGCGCACATGCTTCATCGCTACGGCGACCTGGTTCTCACCGCTGAACGGAACTTCACCGGTGAGCATCTCGTACAGGACGATGCCCAGCGAGTACAGATCGGACTGGTAGGTTGCGGGACTGCCCAGGGCCTGTTCGGGGGAAACGTAGTCAGTCGTGCCCAGCACGCGCCCGTCGGCGGTCAGCCCCTGTTCTTCGAGCGTGCGGGCGATCCCGAAGTCCGTGACCCTGGCAGACCCGTCCTGGTCGATCAGCACGTTGTCAGGCTTTACATCACGGTGGACGATCTGGTTGGCATGGGCTGCGTGCAACGCCTGGGCGATGTCTATAGCGCAGGCCAAAGCGTCTGTGATTTCCAGTCGGCCAAGCCGGTTGATCATCGCTTTGAGCGTCTCACCGCTTACGTGTTCAAGCACTATGTAGGGGCGACCGTCATCCTCGTCAGCGTCAATCACGCGCACCACGTTGGGGTGGGAGATCCGCGCCACGGCCCTGGCTTCACGGCGGAACCGCTCCAGATGATCTGAGTTGCTGGCCACCTCGCGGTTCATCACCTTCACCGCGACCCAGCGTTCGAGCTTCTCGTCGCGTGCGAGGTAGACGGTTGACATCCCACCGGATCCGAGTTTTGACTCCAACCGGTAGCGGTTGCCGAGGATGGTTCCCAGCAGGCTGCTCATCTCCCTGAGCCTAGTGTGGAGCCCTGTCCGGCGTGAAGCTTTTCCCTACGCCGCAGCAGCTCCCAGTCGCCGAGGCGCCCATTTACCCAGCGACAGTCACGCCAGCGACTAGCGGGGGAGCGCCAGCACGCGGTCAGCGCCGGCCGGCACGTGTACGCCCACTCCAGGCAAGACGATCGTGTCCGCCTCAGCGGTGACTGAGCCGATCACAGCTGCGCCCGGATGAAACGCCGCCAGTGTCGCTACCGCGGCGTCAGCGTCAGCCTCTGCGACGATGGCCACAAACCCGCAGCCCATGTTGAACACCTCCCACATCTCGGCGACCGACACCGCGCCGCAGGAGGAGATCAGTTCAAACACGGGTGGGATCGGGAGCGGGTCCGTGATCGCGTAGCCGACCCCGGTACCGATCCGTTTGAGGTTCACCAGCCCGCCTCCGGTGATGTGTGCCAGGCCCCGCACCATCACGCCGCTGCGCAGGAGGGCAAGCACTGCCTTGACGTAGATGACAGTCGGCTCGAGCAGGACGTCGGCTACCGACTGGCCGGCAAGCATGGCTGGTGTGTCGTGTAGCGTCAGACCGCCGTCCTGCAGCAGCGCCCGCCGCGCGAGCGTCAGTCCGTTGGAGTGCACGCCCGAGGAAGGCAGCCCGATCATTACGTCGCCGGGGCGGACGGCGCTGCCATCGATGACTGCGTCAAGGGCCAGGACCCCAAATGCTGAACCCACCAGATCAAAGCCGTAGGGTGACGGGTGGCCGCGCAAGACCTCCGGCACCTGGCACACCTCGCCACCGGGAATCTCCACTCCGGCCTGCGCCGCGCCGACGGCCAGACCGCGGCCGATCGCCTCCAGCTGTGCCGGATCGGCACGCTCAACGGCGATGTAGTCCAGTAGCGCCAAGGGCTCGGCGCCGACGCAGATCAGGTCGTTGACGTTCATTGCCACGCAGTCGATCCCGATCGTGGTGAACCGGCTGGTCTGCTCCGCGACGATCACCTTGGAACCCACACTGTCAGTGGCCAGGGCGATCCCAAGGTTGGGCGCCAGTCCTCCCGGCAGTCGCAGCACGCTGGCGTAGTGTCCCGGCAGGCTGACCGCGAGCGACCCTCGGCCGGTGTCGATCGTGCGCAGGATTTCAACGATCGCGGCCACGCCGCGATCGGCGATGTGGGTATCGACTCCGGCGGCGGCGTAGGCGTCGGTCACGTGCTCATTGTCCACGATCGGCCGACTCGCCGCGTCCGTCATAGCGCCGCTACGGTCCGGGTTCCGCGCTGGCCGAGGTGGCCCGTATCCGGCTGGCTCGCCGATCGCCCTTGCCTGGCGGACCCGCCGGGCGCGCCTGCCTGGCCGATCTACCGCGTGGCCCTGCCTAGTCGATCCGCGCCAGCCGCCGATACGTGGCCGATCCGCCATCAGTGGGGCCTGGCCGGCCTGTCCAGTCCACCCTTTAGGAACGCGGGGAAGGAAATATCCCGTGGCGGTAACTGTTCACGTCGTCTGTTGGCTTTGCGGGCTGTCGGCACGGTGGTCGCGGCGCAGACCGGTGGGCGTGG
>JBMFHK010000014.1:0-16147 GCA_049976865.1 Solirubrobacteraceae bacterium
ATGAGCTTGCGAAGCACCAACTCCGCGCCGTCAAACCCCGGGTCGTGTGGTTTTGAGTGACGGCGAGGCTGTGCGCGCACCGGCACGGCGGGAACGTGAGCATCCGCCTTCCACGGCTCGAGCCGCACCCCGGCGTGAGCTTCGATCGCGTCCACCTCGCTGCGCTGACGGGGCTCATAGAACGTGATTGCGCGCCCGGTTCTACCCACGCGGCCAGTACGGCCTACGCGGTGCACGTACGCGTCGGGCGAGGTTGGCACGTCAAAGTTGATCACGTGTGACACCCCGAAGATGTCAAGCCCCCGCGCCGCAACGTCAGTGGCAACAAGCAAGGGAGTCCGCCCTTCCTTGAAACTGATCATCACCCCGTCACGCTGACCTTGGGACATATCTCCGTGCAGCGCCTTGACGTTACGCCCCAGCTCTCGAAGCGTGCGGTAGAGCTGGTCGCAGCGGATCTTGGTTCGGCAGAACACGATCGCCTGCGTGGGGCGTTCGGCGTCCAGCACGCTGCTCAGCATCTCAGCCTTCTCCTTGGCCGGAACCTCAAGCGCGAACTGCTCGACCGTATCCACGGTCAGCGTCGTGGCTTTGACCTTGACAAACACCGGTTCGTAAAGGTACTGACCGGCCAGCCGGCGAATCTCAGTGGGCATGGTCGCGCTGAACAGCGCCGTCTGACGGCTTGACGGAGTGAGCGAGAGGATCCGTTCAACGTCCTCCAGAAAACCCAGGTCAAGCATCTCATCGGCCTCATCGAGCACCACGAAGCGGCAGCTGTGCAGCACCAGCGAGTGGCGGCTGATCAGATCTTTCACACGCCCAACAGTGCCGACAACAACGTGCCCACCCGCGCGCAGCTGCGCTTGCTGTGAGCGGATCGGTGCGCCGCCAAAGACCGCCACGACATCCACGCCCTTGCGCGCGCCGTAAGAGCGCAGCGCCTGTGTAACCTGGATGCAGAGTTCACGGGTCGGTGTCAACACCAGCGCCTGAACCTCTTGCTCAGTCGGATCCACGTAGTTCATTAGCGGCAGCCCGAAGGCTGCCGTCTTGCCGGACCCGGTTTGCGCCTGGCCGATCACGTCACGACCCTCAAGCAACGACGGAATCGCCTGCTCCTGGATCGGGCTGGGCTCGTGGTAGCCGACATCCCGTAGAGCTTCAAGGATCATCTCAGACAGGCCCAGTTGCTCAAATGTGGTCATTGGCCTTCACGATAGTGACCGGACCGGCGGGCCGCCCCACCGGGCTCGGAGCGCTTGACCGATCCCGCACCGCGTCCAGCCACAGCCAGGCGGTCGCCTGACGCTTGACCGATCCCGCACTGCGTCCAGCCACAGCCAGGCGGTCGCCTGACGTTACCTTCTGTCTGCATCCGGGCCAAGTGCGCCGATCCGTGTCGTTCGATCAGCACAAGTTCTCGATCGCAGCGGCGATGCTGAGGGCCTGGCGGTCTGCTGCCAGGCCGAGCTGGGCGGTGAGCGCAAAAGCGGCGTGAGAGGGAGTCAGAATGCACAAACTGCGCGCCTGGAAGGCGATTTGTGCATCTGGTACCGAAAATCGGCGGGTTTTGCGCAAACTGGCTTTGCGCAGCGCAGTTTGTGCATTTAAGCTCGGCGGGCTCAGGCAGTCAGCGCAACGCGGGTCAGTATGACGGTCAGCCGAGACGACCCTCGTTGCGCAGCCGAGCGCGTAGCGCGAGGCGTAGCAGCCGACGGTCTCATTTAGACGTCTGCGGTCGGAGTGACGAGCAGCTCAGCCATTCTCTGTGCCGGGCTCGCCCGCCCGAGGGTCAGGGGCACCGCCCGGGGCCAGAGGGCCACCACCAGCGGCCAGGGTGACCATCGGCGTCCAGCTCAGGAGGCGAGGGTGTGGTTGAAGCGCCGCAGTGCCAGCGGGACAAACACCGCGAGCAGCAACAGCGACCAAAGCAGCATCGCCAGTTCAGCGTGGGAGAGCAGCCATGAGCCGTGTGAGGGAATGCCGTCGGCGAGATAGCGGTTGGCCGCGACCAGCGCTGAGATCGGATCCCAGTTGCCGAGCGTCCTGAGGATCAGGCCCATGCCCGAAATCGGCACAAACACGCCTGCGATGAAGCTGAGCGGGAAGATTACGATGAAGCCGACACCCTGCATCGCATCCGGTGATCTGACGAGCATGCCGAAGAAGGCGCCTGCCCAGGTGAAGGCCAGAAGCGCCAGCAGCAGCAGGCCGACAAACTCAAGCCCCGTACCGAGCGTGAAACGTGGGTGCCAACCAACGATCAGCCCGAGCGCAATGTACACACAGAGACCGAGGATCTGCTCGCAGTACTGGCCAAAGACCTGGCCGCTGACGATCGACAGGCGCTTGACCGGCATCGAGCGGAAACGGTCAAGGACACCTTCGGCCATGTCATGGCTGGTAGCCACTCCGGTCCCGATCATGCCGAACGCCAGACCCTGCCCGACAATGCCCGGCATCAGATAGTCGGCGTAGTCCTTGACCCCCACGTGCAGAGCTGAGCCGAACACGTAGCGGAACAGCAGCACAAAGACCACCGGCTGGATCGTCACGTCGAGGATCCGCTCAGGGACCCGTGGGATTGCACGCAGGCTGCGCCAGGTGAGCAGGGCGGTCTCACGCAGGTAGGTCACAACGTCGGTTGTCATGCCGCTCGCTGCTCCCCGGTCGGGTCCGGGGTCTGCGCCTCGTGGCCGGTGAGCGTGATGAAAGCGTCGTCAAGCGTCGGACGACGCAGGGCGATCTCATCGACCGGGATGCCGGTACCGGCGACAGCGGCAAACACGCGCTGAAGGTCATCGAACTCATCTGGCGCGGGGATCGAGATGCGGCGCTGCTCACGCAGGGTCGCGAGCTGGAACCCGCCGTGTTGAAGCGAGGTCTGCAAGCGCTCAAAACCGTCCTGGTCGACCGCGACGACGTCAACGCGCAGCTTGCCGACCAGGCTCTTGAGTTCCGACGGAGTGCCTCTGGCGATCTCACGCCCGTGATCAAGCAGGACGATGTGGTCGGCCAGAGCGTCAGCCTCCTCCAGGTACTGAGTCGTCAAAAGCAGCGTGATGCCCTCCGTGACCAGCTCCTGGATCGTCGTCCAGACAACCTGGCGACTGCGTGGATCAAGCCCCGTGGTGGGCTCGTCGAGCACCAGCAGCTTGGGCTTCTCAATCAGACTCGCGGCGAGGTCGATGCGACGCTTCTGGCCGCCGGAAAGCTGCTTGACCAGACGGTTTTTGAACTCGGCGGCGTCCAGGCGCTCCATGAGGGCGTCCGTGACGCGCGCGGCCTCGCCGCTGCTTCGGCCGCGCAGGCGTGCCATCAGACGCAGGTTCTCCCCGGCAGTGAGGTTGGGATCCAGTGCGGCAAACTGTCCGGTCAGCGCGATCGTGGCGCGCACCTTGGCGCCGTGGGTGACCACGTTGTAGCCGTTGACGGTCGCGCTGCCACCGTCTGGTTTCAGCAGCGTGGCGAGCATCCGGACCGTGGTGGTTTTCCCGGAGCCGTTGGGGCCCAGCAGCGAGAAGACGGTGCCGGCGGGGACGCTGAGGTCGAGCTTGTCCACGGCGACCAGGGCACCGAAGCGTTTGGTCAGGCCGGTCGCGCTGATTGCCAGCGGTGCGCCCGACGTGGGCGTCGAGCTGGCGCGAGCTGAGTGCATGGACAGGTAGTCTACAGTAGCTATAAGATTACTGTCACTGTAATCTGATTGCTTAGAATCCAGACATGACCTCAGCTGGGTTGCGCGAACTCAAGAAACGTGAGACCCGCAAACGTATCTCCGACGTGGCCACGGATCTGTTTATTGCGCGAGGTTTTGAGACCGTGACGATCGCGGAGGTGGCCGCCGCCGCACAGGTATCTGAGAAGACGGTCTACAACTACTTTGCCACCAAGGAGTCGCTGGTCCTTGACGAGGTGGATGAACAACTGACGCGGCTCGTGGGCGCGACACGTGATCGGCCGACCGGGACCACGCCAACCGCAGCAATCATCTGCGCGCTCAGGCCGGAGATCGAGTTCTTCTCCACCCAGCCACCAGGTGGCACCGGCCGGATCCTGCAGTTTGCAGCGATGCTGCATGCCACGCCAGCGCTACGGGCAGCCGTCGGTGAACACCGGCATCAGATCGTTTTGTCGCTCTCAGAGGTCCTTGCCAAAGAGCTGGACGTCCACCCGCTGGACCCTGAGGTTCGGATCGCTGCGCAGGCGCTCACCTCGCTCGTTGAGCTGGTTTATGACTCAGTGCTGCGACACGTGCAAGATGGGGTTTTTGGCAACCAGCTGAGCGCCATGGTCACACTCGACGTCGAACGGGGCGCACGGCTGCTGGACACTGGCCTGCGGTCACTGCCTTTGTTGGCGCCGGGCCAAAGGATCAACGCGTAGCCGCCCGACGCCGCGCGTCTGGCCGGCCAGACGCGCGAGCACCCACTCCGCGCGTTGCCGCTGCGTGCAGCGGAGATTGCGGCGGGCGCGCAGGCCAAATACGATCAGAGCGTGAGTTTCGGCAAAGACCCGGCGCAGTGAGCGGTGATCACGTTGGCCAGCACTGAACTTTTGGTCTGTGAGCTCGGCGCGCTTGATTACCGCTCGGCGCTGCGATTGCAGGAACGCCTGCGAGAGGCGCGAGCCCTTGAGCGCGCGCCCGACACGTTGCTTTTGCTGGAGCACTCGCCGGCCGTTTACACGCGTGGGCGCCGCTCCACCCCAGGAGAGCTGAGCATGGGTGAGGAGTGGTATGCGCAGCGCGGAATCGAGATAATCGACACGAACCGCGGCGGCAAGGTCACCTACCACGGGCCCGGGCAGCTGGTTGGCTACCCGATCGTGCAGGTGCAGGACGTGGTGGCCTATGTGCGGCTGCTGGAACAGTCACTGGTCGACGCCCTGGCCGAAGTCGGGCTGGGCGCACGGGCCCGCCCCCAGGACGGACCGGCCTACACCGGTGTGTGGGTGGACACTCGCAAGATCGCCTCGATCGGCGTGCACGTCTCCCACGGTGTGACCACCCACGGCTTTGCGATCAATGTCCAAGAGCGGGCGCTGCCACCGTTTGGATGGGTCGTCGCGTGCGGTCTGCCGGACGTGGAGATGACCTCGATTGAGACTGAGCGCCGACGCGCACGCGGCAGCGCAGAACACCACACAGGCACCGCACCCCGCAACGAGGAGCTTGAAAGCCACAACACGCCAGCCGGCGAAGGGCCCGTTCCGCCCCAGGTTGAGCTAGTCGCCTTTGGCAGGCTGGCGGCCGCAGCGCTCGCCAGACGGCTTGGACACCAGCTTCGTCAGATAACGCGCGACGAGCTGGAATCGCTGACGAGCCCCGCCGCCGCTGAGTAAGCACGGCCGATCATCAGCTAAGCCGCAACGGACTTCAATCACTGCCAAACGTCAGCGCCGCTGGGTGAACACGATCAACTGACCTGATAAACACGACCCACCAAGTAAGCTAGATACCCAGATGAGCGCAACCCGAGCACGTTCCAACCCGGGCGGCATCGCCGACGTACTGACGGTGCTGGGCCCAAAGGTCGAGCCATACAAGGGCCGCAAGCCGGAGTGGTTCAAGGTGCCAGCACCCGGCGGGCCTCGGTATCGCGAACTGCAGGCGATGATGGAAGCGGAGCACCTGAACACCGTCTGCCAGGAGGCCGCCTGCCCAAACATCGGCGAGTGCTGGCAGCGCGGCACCTCAACGTTCATGATCCTCGGCGACACCTGCACTCGCCGATGCGGATTCTGCAACGTGCGCAGCGGCAAACCTACCTTCAACGATCCGCTGGAGCCGGTCCGTGTGGCACGCGCGGTTGCTCGTATGGGCCTGCGGCACGCGGTGATCACCAGCGTGGATCGAGACGACATGTATGACTACGGCGCGCACGCCTTTGTCGCGGTGATCCGACAGATCAGGCTGCACTCACCAAAAACCAAGGTAGAAGTTCTCACACCGGACTTTCGCGGCCAGGAGATGCCACTGGCAAAGGTGATCGCCGAACGGCCGGATGTCTTTAACCACAACGTGGAAACGGTGCCGCGGCTGTACAAGCTGGCACGCCGAGGATCAACCTGGGAACGCTCCACCCGAGTGCTGCGCAACGCCAAGGAGATGGGCGGAGACGAGGTCGTTACCAAGTCCGGGCTGATGGTTGGGCTGGGCGAGAGCTTCCAGGAGATGGTCGACGCGCTGGGCACGCTACGTGAGAACCACGTGCAGGTGCTGACCGTCGGCCAGTACCTTCGCCCCACCGAAAACCACCTCCCGGTGGTCCGCTACTGGCATCCGGATGAGTTCAAGGCGCTGGAGCGCGCGGCCTACGCGCTGGGCTTTGAACACGTCGCCGCAGGGCCGCTGGTGCGCTCCAGCTACCACGCCGATGAGCACATTCCACAGAGCCAGGCCGGCGTCGGGCCGCTGAAGGCGGCCGCCGCCGGATAGGGCGAAAAGATGCGCCGCCGTCATCTGTTCCTGGCTGCCTTACTGGCCGCGATGGTGGTGCTCCTGGTTGCCGTGCCGGTTGCGCTGGGATCGGCCGGCGGGGGCAGCGCGGGCTTTTCAGGCGGTGACGGTGGAGGCGGCGGGGGCGGCGGCAACGCTTTTGTTCTGTACCTGTTGTTCCGGGTGCTCATCCAGATCGCGGTGCTCGGTCACGGTACCGGCGCGCTGGTGCTCTTGGCGCTGGCGGCCGGCTGGTGGATCATGGTGCGCGGCTGGCCGGCATGGCAGCGAAACCGCAGTGCCCGCGCACGCCAGGGTCACACCCACCGACGTCAGTCACACAGGCGCGAGCGGCGCGTGGAACTGGCGGCGGCCGAAGCGGCCGATGAGAACCCGCTGTTTGCACCTGATGCCGTGCGCACCGCCGCCGCCCAGCTGTTCACAGATGTTCAGCTGGCCTGGTCGGCCGACAATCGCATCGCGCTGCGCGGGCTGATCACACCGGAGCTGCTGGTTGAGTGGGAACGCCGGCTGGACGACTTTCAGCGCAAGGGCTGGCGTAACGTCGTGGAGCCGATGGGCCCGCCGAAGGTGGAGTACCTAGGGATCCGCCGGCGGGAACGCGGCGACGACGACCAGGACCGCGTGGTTGTCCGGATCGAGGCAAAGCTACGTGATTATGTGGTGGACGGGCAGGGACGTCACATCCGGCATGAGGGTCGCGCGACCGAGTCGGTCAGGATGCGTGAATACTGGACGCTGCAGCTGCGTGGCGAGCACTGGGTGCTTGCCTCGATTGAGTCCGGCGCCGAAGGGGAACATGCCCTGCAGGACAAGATCGTTCAGACCAAGTGGGCTGACGAGCAGGCGATGCGCGATGAGTCGCTGGTGGAAGGCGCGGTCGCCGAACGTGCACCCGACGGGGTTGAGCTCAAGGAGCTCGCCGACCTGCAGTTCAGCGGGGATGCGCACGCCGCCGCCCTGGACCTCAGCTTGGCAGACGCACGCTTTTCACCGGACGTCCTCGAGGTCGCGGCCCGGCGCGCGGTGGACGCCTGGATGGAGGCTGTCGACGGTCCCAATGAGGCGCTTGCGCAGGTGGCTAGCCATGAGGCGGTTAGCGACCTGCTGCACCCCGGCGATCCGACCGGTCAAACACGCCTGGTCGTGCGCGGCGCACAGGTGATGCGGATCAGGATCATCGCGCTGGACGCTGCCACGCAGCCGGCGACCATGACCGTGGACGTGGACCTGCGTGGCCGGCGGTATATCGAGGATCGCGACACCACCCGTGTGGTTGCCGGCAGTGCGACACGGCTGGTTGGGTTTACTGAGCGCTGGACATTTGCCGTAACCGACGACCTAGAGAACCCGTGGCGAATCGCCTCAGTGCAGACCCCGGCGGTGAGTGTGTAGCCGGCCCGCGTCGGGCGGGACCCGACCCAGCCGGGTTTCAGGAAGCAGCTACGTGATGTGTCGGTCCCGCGGCTGAGTCGGCACGCCGCCGGGTCACACGCAGCACCCACGCACCGGCCACAGCGGCCACAAAACAGGTGATCGCACCGACGGCCAGGCCGCTGCGCGCACCCAGGTCAGCCATCACGAAGCCGATGACCGGGCCGCCGATCGGCGTTGAGCCCTGCATCGCCACGAACCAGAGGCTCATGACCCGCCCGCGCATGGACGGCGCCGCCGCCAACTGGAGCGTGGCGTTGGTCTGGGCCATGAAGGCGATGCTCATGCCGCCCGTCGCCACCAGTGCAACCAGTTCCAGCACCAGCGATGGCGCCACGGCCGCGGCTGCGATCGTCACACCAAAGCCCGTGGCCGAGACCACCAGCGGCCCCACCCCGGTGCGCCCACGCCCGGCAAGCCACAAGCCTCCGCCCACGGCGCCCAGCCCCATGGCGGCGGTCATCACTCCGTAGGCGGCCGAACTGCCATGCAGCGCGTGCTGGGCCATGTAGGGAAGCGAAACCTGAAACTCGTAGGCGAAGCAGCCAACCAGCGCAGCCATCAGCAGCGGCACCAGCAACGCAGGGTCGCCGCGTACGTAACGCAGGCCGTCCCGCAGCTGCCCTTTGGCCCGGGGGCTGGGCGCCACCGGCCGGAGTTCTTGCTTGTTCATGCGCAGCAGGGAGCTGATGACAGCCACAAAGCTGACCGCGTTGATCAGGAAACACCAGCCGGTGCCGACGGCGAGAATGAGCAGTCCGCCGATGCCGGGGCCGACGACCCTGGCCACGTTGACCATCGTCGAGTTCAAGCTGACCGCGTTGCGCAGGTGATCCGCCCCCACCAGCTCGAGCATGAACGACTGGCGGGCAGGGTTCTCAAAGGCGTTGTTGAGCCCCAGCACGATCGCGAGGGCGCCGATCTCCCACAGGTGCACTGAATGCGTGACGGTCAGCAAACCGAGTGCCAGCGCCTGCACAGCCATCATCGCCTGCAGGATCAGCATCGCCCGGCGCTTGTCGACGCGGTCGGCGATGACCCCTCCGTAGGGAGAGAGCAGCAGCACCGGCAAGGTCTGCAGAGCCACGACCAGACCAAGGTCGGTCGCTGAGCGGGTGAGCGTGAGCACCAGCCAGGACTGCGCGGCCGTCTGCATCCAGGTGCCAACCAGGGACAGTGACTGCCCGCCAAGGTACAGGCGGTAGTTGGGAACCTCCAGGGAAGCGAAGGTGGTCCGCGAAAATCTCGTCAGCAGCGGTCTCAAGGTCGCGCATCCCTGAGCACCACGGCGAGACTCTCAAGCGCAGGGATCGCAGCGTTGACGGCGACCAGATCCGCCTGGTCCAGCTTGTTGAGAGCGGCCCTTAGCGCCTGGGTGCGTTCGCGGCGGATCTCGTCGGCGAGTTCACTCCCCGCCGCGGTCACCTCCAGCCAGGCTGAGCGCCGGTCAGCTAAGTCAGACGTCCGCACCAGCAGCCCCGCCACCACAAGCTTTGTGATCGCACGGGACAGCAGGGTCGGATTGAGTCCCTCCTCCGCCGCCACATCTGAGAGCCGCAACCGCCCGTGTCGATCGACTCGCAACAGAACGGCTATACGGGTTGGTGTCAGGTCGGCGGCAAGCCCTGCGTCGGTGGGGCGCAGCAGACGGGCCAGACTGCCAATTACCTGGCGCAGACGCTGTGCAGACTCAGTCTGAAGATTTGGCATGGCTGTGCTTATCTTTTCAATCTGGCTAACTAGTTGCTTGCTAGCAAGCAACTTAGCAGGCCGATGCTGCACCACCACGCCGATTGGGGCGACCCTGGCCGCCGGTCGCGCACGACCGGCGGCCCCGCGCAAACGCCGTTAGAGGGACGCGATCGCGTCGTTCAGCTTGGCCGATGGGCGCATCGCCTGATCAACCAGATCCAGGTTTGGGTGGTAGTAGCCACCAATGTCGACCGGACCGCCCTGGACGGCGTTAAGCTCGTCAACGATCTTCTGCTGATCGGCGCTCAGACGCTCGGCCAGCGGCTTGAAGCGCTCCGCCAAACCCGCATCGCCGGACTGGGACGCAAGTTCTTGCGCCCAGTAGAGCGCGAGGTAGAAGGTGCCGCCCCGGTTGTCCGGTTCGTGGACCTTGCGTGACGGAGACCGACCCTCCTCAAGCACACGCCCGATGGCACGGTCAAGTGTCTCGCCAAGCAGTCTGGCACGCGCGTTGCCGGTCTTCTCGGCGAGCATCTCAAAGGAGGCCGCGAGGGCCAGATACTCGCCAAGCGAGTCCCAGCGCAAGTGGTTCTCTTGCAAAAACTGCTGGACGTGCTTGGGAGCCGAGCCGCCGGCCCCGGTTTCAAACATGCCGCCGCCTGCCATCAGCGGCACGATCGAGAGCATCTTGGCGCTGGTGCCAAGCTCGAGTATCGGGAACAGGTCGGTCAGGTAGTCGCGCAGCGCATTGCCGGTGACCGAGATCGTGTCCAGACCCGCACGTGCCCGTTCCAAGGTGAAGGCGGTTGCACGCTCCGGAGCCATCACCTCGATCGTCAAACCGTCGGTGTCAAGCTCCTCCAGCGCAGGCAGAACCTTGCGCAGCAGCTCGGCGTCGTGGGCGCGCTCCTCATCCAGCCAGAAGATCGCTGGCGCGCCTGTTGCGCGGGCGCGTACGACAGCCAGCTTGACCCAGTCTTGGATCGCTGCGTCCTTGGCCTGGCACGCCCTCCAGATATCGCCAGCCTGGACGTGGTGCTCGATCAACGGCACGCCGGTTGGCGCGTCAACGATCCGCACGACCCCGGCCGACGGGACCTTGAAGGTCTTGTCGTGGGAGCCGTACTCCTCAGCGGCGTCCGCCATCAGGCCAACGTTGGAGGTCGCACCCATGGTCGCCGGGTCGAACGCACCGTTGCGCTTGCAGTCCTCGACGGTAACCGCGTAGACAGGCGCGTAGGAGTGGTCGGGGATCACGAACATGGTGTCCTGCTGCTGGCCTTTGGCGTTCCACATCTGCCCGGAGGCCCGGATCGCCGGCGGCATCGAGGCGTCGATGATCACATCGCTTGGGACATGCAGGTTGGTGATGCCGCGGTCAGAGTCGACCATCGCCAGGGCAGGCCCGGCCGCGTAGGTCGCCTCGATCGCGTCCAGGATCTCCTGGCGTTTGGCCTCATCAAGCTTGTCAAGTGCTCCGATCAACGCGCCCAGACCATCGTCAGGGTCAACGCCGATGGCAGCCAGATCCTGCCCGTAGCGGTCAAACACGTCCGCGAAGTAGGCGGTGACAGCGTGACCGAACATGATCGGATCGGAGACCTTCATCATCGTCGCCTTGAGGTGCACGGAAAACAGCAGCCCCTCCTCACGGGCCGCATCGATCTGCTGCTTGAGGAACGCGTGCAACTCAGCCGCGCGCATCACCGCGCCATCAATGACCTCGCCTGCCAACAACGGGAAGTCTGGTTTGAGCACGGTAACCGTGCCGTCCGCGTCAACATGCTCGATACGCACAGAGGTGTCCGTCGGGACCGTCACCGAAAGTTCCGTGGAGCGGAAGTCACCATCGGTCATCGTGGTCACACGGGAACGTGACTGCGGAGACCACGGCCCCATTGACTGCGGGTGGTTCCTGGCGTAGTTCTTGACCGAAGCGGCGGCGTGGCGATCAGAGTTGCCCTGGCGCAGGACCGGATTCACAGCACTGCCCTTGACCCTGTCGTAGCGGGCGACAACGTCCAGCTCCTCCTCAGTGGTTGGGTTCTCAGGGTAGTCCGGGACGTTGAAGCCGTGATCCTGAAGCTCCTTGATCGCCGCCTTCAGCTGCGGCATCGAGGCGCTCACGTTGGGAAGCTTGATGATGTTGGCCTCCGGCGTCTTGGCAAGCTTGGCGAGTTCAGCCAAAGCGTCGGGGGTGAGCTGTTCCTTGGTGAGCCGATCAGGGAACTGAGCAAGAATCCGGCCCGCAAGCGAGATGTCACGGGTCTCAACCTCTACGTCGGCAGCCTTGGCGAAGGCGCTGACGATCGGCAAAAGCGACGCGGTCGCCAGGGCCGGCGCCTCGTCAGTGTATGTGTAGATGATTTTCATTGTTCCTAAGGAAGCTGCGAATTTGGTATGCGCTGGACCTTACGCCTCACGCCGTGATCGGGTCTTCATGGCGGCGATCATCTGAGCACCGGCACGTGTCTGTGCCGCGCTGGCCGCTGTGGCTAAACCTCGCGGGCCATGCTGCGGCCGGCTTCCCGGCCGCTGAACAGCGCCCCGCCGAGGAAGGTGCCCTCCAGCGCGTTGTACCCGTGCATACCGCCGCCACCGAAGCCAGCAGCCTCCCCGGCCACCCACAGCCCCGTGAGCACAGCCCCGTCCAGGCCAAGCGCCCTGGCCTGAAGGTCGGTGGCCAGACCACCCAGCGTCCCGCGTGCGAGGACATGCAGCCTGATCGCGATCAGCGGTCCAGCGGCCGGATCGAGAATCCGGTGCAACCCGACCACCCGGCTGACGCGATCCGGCAGGTAACGGCGGGCGTTGCGGATCGCCATCAGTTGCAGGTCCTTGCTGAACGGGTTGGCCACCTGCCGGTCGCGGGCGTCCAACTGTCGCTGGAGCAGGTCGCGATCGAGCAGCGGCTCGCTGGTCAACCTGTTCATGCCGGACACCAGGTCGGCTAGATTCACCGCCACCACAAAGTCTTCGCCACGGTCCAGAAACGCCCGGACCGGGGCTGGCACGCGCGTGGAGAACCGGGCCCGCACCATCTCCTCCATGTTCTTGCGGGTGATGTCGGGGTTCTGCTCTGAGCCGGACAACGCCAGTTCACGTGCGGCGATCCGCCGGTTGAGGACCAGCCACGTATGGCTGTGTTCGCTGCGTCCGATGTGAGCCAGCGTCGCCATCGTGTCAAAGCCGGGATACAGGGGCGCGGGTAGACGCCTGCCGGTCGCGTCCAACCACATCGATGAGGGCCCGGCAAGGATGCGACTGCCGTGGTTCTCCCAAACCGGATCCCAGTTGCGCACCCCTTCCGCGTAGTGCCACATCCGGTCGCGGCCAAGCCACGCAGCACCCGCCCGCTCCGCGATCCCCAACATCCGTCCGTCCGTGCTCGGTGGCACCCCGGTGACCATGTCCTGCGGTACAGCACCAAGCCGCGCTGGCCAATAGCGCCGGATGAGCTCAAGGTTGGCGCCGATCCCGCCAGTGGCGATCAGCACCGCTCCGGCGCGAGCGGTGAAGTGTCCCACAACCTCCCTTGAGCTCTCCTGCCCACGCGCAACCAGCGACCGGGCCAGCGCAGACCCGGTGACGCCGGCCACCCGTCCGTCCTGGACGATCAGCTCGTCAACACGGTGGCGGAAGGCAAGTTCAACGAGTCCCTGCGCAACAGCCGCACGCACTCGGCGCTCAAACGGCTACAGAAGCGCTGGGCCGACACCCCAAGCCAGGTGGAAGCGCGGCACGGAGTTACCGTGGGAAAGCGCGTCACCACCACCGCGCTGCACCCACGCCGGGCTCGGCATCAGACCTACACCAAGCTCACGCAACCATTCACGGGCGTCAGCGGTGGCAAACTCCACGTAGGCGCGCGCAAAGCGCTGCGGCCAGACGTCCTCTGGCCGATCGAACTGAGCGCTGGCCAGCCAGTCTGACCAGGCGAGTTCAAATGAGTCGCGAATCCCGGTCTGGCGCTGCTCGGGGGAGTCGACCAGAAACAGCCCTCCCAGCGACCAAAACGCCTGCCCACCAAGCGACACCTCGGGCTCCTGTTCAAGCACCAGCACACGCTTGCCTGAAGCTGCGAGTTCTGCGGTTGCCACCAGGCCAGCCAAACCCCCGCCGACCACGATCGCGTCTGCGTGATGCTCGCTGACACCTGCTCTGACTCCGACGCCCATAGAACTCAAGCTTGCAGTCAACGCGCTCAACATCCAACTGACAGGCCGGCAATCACGGCGTCAAAGTCACACGTCAGCTCACAGCCCCGCCGGGTGCAGAACCTTGTTGAAGCTCTTAAGGTAGGCCTCACTGATCTCTGCGATGCGGTGGACCGACGCCGCGCCGCCGTCCTTGGTGTCTCCGCCGCTCTCCCACCACTGCCCGTTGATGTCGATGATCACGTGCTCATCGTTGATCGTGTTGTCCTGCTCGTTGCCTTTCTGGATGGTCGCCTGCTCGATGGCCTTCAGCGCCTGCGGCGAGAGTTGCAGGTTGACTGTGCGCCCGGCGCCGGTATTGAGGTGCACTCCCTTGGTCGCCTGCGAGACGCTCAGCTGGCCGCTTTTGGCCGCCGGTGTTGACGGCTGCGTGAACTTAGTGGTATTGATCGTGCGGTCGTAAATGGTGACGTACCGGCCCGGATCCGGCAGTATGTCGGCCACGGCGGGCAGGGTCTGTGTGGTCTGCGGCGAGTCCAGATAGCCGCCAGCGTGCAGCACCGCAGACACGAAGCCGGAGCAGTCGAACCCTCCCTGCACCAGCCAAGCGGGGGTCTCATGGCCGCCACCCCACACGTAGGGAAGGCCGTCGAGCAGATTCGCCTCACGCAGCATCGCCGCGATCCGCTGGCGGGGCGTCGGCCTGACTGAGCTTGACGGGACCTGGCTGATGGCCTGGTCAACGGTCAGGACCGCATCGGTGGTCTGGGAGCTGCCGGTCACGCTTTGGATGGCGGAGGCTGGATCGACGCGCGCGCCCTGCGCAGCAAGTCGCGCCACGTCCACGGACAGCTCGGCCGGTGGCTGCAGCGCCGTGTTCAGCGCACCTGCCAGCACATCGCCGTTGACGGCATGCGTCAAACTGACGTCGACCTGGCGGGCGGTCGCACGCAGTGATCGCGCCTGCGCGCCGCTAATGACGTTCCCGTAGCCAGCACTCTGCACGTACGACAGCGCCGCAACCAGACGCCAGGGAACGTCATAACGCCTGGCCAGCGCCGTGTAATAGGGCATCAGGAAGGCTGGTGGCAGGAAGTTCGCGCTCCCGGCAGCGGCCTGCTGTGCAGCCGCTGCCGCGCTCAACCCGTCGGTTGCCACGTAGCTGCCAGACGGTGTAACGGCTGTACCGGTGCCGGGGGTGGACGGAGACCCAGCAGCCTCAACGGTGGCTGCACCCGCGGTATGTGCGGTGGTGGACGCGGCGGCGTGAGCGACCCACACCCGGACGTGATCGACGCTCTGTCCGGTGGGACGGAGGCGCTCACCACCAAGCCGCACGGCGAGGTTGCCCGCAACGGCCAGCGGCAAGGTCCGTGACTGCCCGTGGCGACCGTGCATCAGGCTCGCCACGGCAACGATCACCGCGACCGCAGCCAGCGCCGAGACCGACGCTGCTAGCACCTTCAGTGAGCGGCCATGCAACATCCTGGTGCGCTCGAAGCTCGCGCCCGTGAGCTTGAGCTGCTGAACGTCTCGCGGCGAGTCCACTGGCGCCACCTGGCGTTCATCGGGGTTTGGCGCTTGTGGGCGGCCTGAGACCATCACTGATCAACGATGGCGAGCTGGTCGCCGACCTGGACTCCCAGATGTGAGATCTCGCCGGAACTCAGTTCAAGGATGTTACAGGCGCCTCGCGCAGCACGCACCCGCCACGGCACTATCTGCTGCGCCAGGCCAACCACGCGCATATCCCGGTCCATGAACACAGCATCAAAGTCAAACCGCATGAACGCACTGTGGATCGATGATTCGCCGGCAAAGAACATGCCTGACCCCGGAGCAAGCGAGGCGCGGCCAAGCAGGCCGCGCAGCCGTCGCAAGAGATTGTCAGCCATCTCAGTCTGCGCACACACCACCGCATCACCCCGACTGCGGTTCACCACCACCTTGGTCGCTCGGCCGCTGGATCGCTTGGGGCTCACTGCCCGCGCAGCCTTCGTTTGAGAATCTTGCCGGTCGTGTTGCGGGGCAGCTCCGCGAGAAAGGTCACTTCACGCGGCGCCTTGTAGCGCGCCAGGTTCTGCCGAACGTACTCCGTGATCTCCTCGGCGGTGAGGCTCGCCTCGCGGCGCAGAACCACAAACGCCGCCAGCCGTTGGCCAAACTCAGCGTCCTCAACGCCCACCGCTGCGGCTTCAACAACATCAGGATGCAGGTGCAACAGCTCCTCAACCTCCACCGGAAAGACGTTCTCCCCGCCGGAGATGATCATCTCGTCATCACGGCCGTCAATGAACAAACGGCCATCACTGTCGAAATGCCCGACGTCCCCGGAGGAGATCAGGCTGCCGATCCGCTCCTTATCGCCACCGCCCGTGTAACCCTCAAATTCCAGCATGTG
>JBMFHK010000014.1:16157-34416 GCA_049976865.1 Solirubrobacteraceae bacterium
TTGCGACTGGTGCCCAACGAAGATCCGGCCGGTCCGTCCGGCCGGTAGCTTACGCCCCTGGTCGTCGACAATCCGGACTTCAGCTCCGCGCACCACCCGCCCCACGCAACCCGGCTCAGCGCGAAGGTCCTCCGGGGTGGCTATGGTCGCGTAGGCGATCTCAGTGGAGCCGTACAGGTTGTACAGAACGTCGCCAAAGACCGCGGTGGCGCGTCTGGCCAGATCGGCACCGAGCTGTGAGCCGCTCATGTAGATGATCCGTAGAGACGACAGGTCCAGACTGGCAAGCTGCTCCTGCGCGTGGGCGAGGGACCGCTGCAGCATCACGGGCGCGATGATCCAACTGGTGACACGGTTGCGTGCAAGCTGTGAAACCGTATGGGCCGGGTCGAACCGGCGCTCCAGAACGATCGTCGCGCCAAGACCAACCTGAATGAGGCTCTGGGTGAAGCCCAGGGCGTGGAAAAGGGGGGCGGAGATGAGCGCGATGTCAGCCGAACGGAACGGCACGCAGCTCAGCGGACCACCAACCGGTGAGAGAGAGACGGGGACGTCACGTCCCGCCCCCTTGGGCGCGCCGGTCGTGCCGCTGGTCAACACCACCACCCGGGGAGCATGCGCTGGTTTGGGCGGCACGGGCGTCGGTGCGCTGGCGGCGATCAGTGCGTCCAGCCTGTCCGGCTGGTCAAGACGAGTGTCGGCCCACGCCCTGAAACAGCCCAGCGGCAGCTCCAGCGCGGGGTCGATGAGCGATTCAAACTCCTCGTCGTAGACGACCATCTCGGCCCCTTCGCGAACCATCACGTCGGACACCTGTGGAGCCGAGAAGCCTGGGTTGACAAGGATCAGACGAGCGCCGCACTTGGCGCCAGCAAACACCGCCTGCAAAAAACCACGGTGGTTGCGCGTCATGATCGCCAGGCCTGTGCCCGCTTCAACGCCAAGGGCCCGCCAGGCGTTGGCAATAGCGTTGACTTCGCGGTCAAGCTCTGCGTAGGTCAGCGAGCCACGATCGTCAATAAGAGCCGTGCGGGCCGGGAACCGCGCAGCGGTGGCGCTGATCACCCCGCCCAGCATCCCGTACTCCCAGAAGGCCCTGGCAACACGTCCCATCGTTACGGGACCGCCGACACCGATCATGCCGCTGCGCAAACAGTAATAAGCGTAGTGAGCCTCGTTATCCAAGCGCCCGGCAAAGCGCAGAAGACGGACCAGACGTCCCGGACGATTTGCAGCGGAGCTCATGTGCGCGACGTTACTGCGTGTCAACCAGGATCTTCACAACTTGAGCAGCCCTACCCGACAAACGGATGTCCGCCACACAAGCTGGCCGCAACCTGGCCACCCCAGCCGACTCTGGTGGGCTCATCAGCCGGTCACGGTCGACCTGACGGTTGTTTTGCCTATGCAGCCGCCGTGGTGGTTGACGACTTGGTTGTCGTGGTGGTTGACGACTTGCTCGTCGCAGTGGTCGACGACTTGGTAGTTGAGGTGCCGGTGCCGGCCTTGACTGAAGCTTTGCCGACAGTGATCTCACCGAAGGTAGCGGTACCGCGGTTGTCCACCTCCACGCAGACCGTCTGGTTGCATGAGACAGCGCTGAGCGTCGCCTGCGAGTTTGGCTTCAGCGGTTTGGCGGCGCTCCAGTTGCCACGCACAGGCGTGGTGGTCGTGTAAGCGTTGGACGCACCGTCAACCGCCACACAGAAGTTCGTGAACGGGCACGCGACAGAGTCCACCAGTCCCGCTCCCGGCGCCGGCGGATCAGTGCCGACATAGGCTTCGGTCCAGGTGCCACCGGCGCTGGCAATCGCTGAGGTTCCAGCGGACAAGCCTGTACCCGCGTCACCGTAGCCAACCCCAAGACACAGCCGCGGCCCTGCGCAACTCAGCGACGCGATGTTTGAGTAGCTGCCCGCCAGGGTGCCGATAGCTGTCCATGAGTTGGCGCCGCCCGTGGGCTTGGTCGAATAGAAGCGCTCACTCCCACCGATCACGCAGAGATTCACCGACGCGCAGGAGACCGCATCCAACGTCACCGACGTTCCGAGGCTGACCACCTTCCAGCTGGACGCCGGCCCGGCTGGCGTGGTCGTGTAGGCCACCTGGCCACTGGGGTCATTGTCAACCGCAACGCAGAGATTGATGCTCGGACAGGAGATCGCCGAGAACCCTACGTACCCGCCGCCCGGCTGCAGGGCGGCGTCCACACGCTGGGGCTTGCTCCAATCCTTGGCGGCGACCGCCGGCTTGACGGAGTGCATAACCTGGCCGTTGGCATCAACGGCTACACAAAGGTTCAGCGCCGGACAGGAGATGCCGGTGATCGCGCGCCCACCGAGCATCGTGTCCACACGCTCGCGGTGCCAGGCCACCTTCCCGCGCCCAGGATGGACGCTCGCCCAGATCCCGCCGCGAGTGTCACCCGCCAAGCACAGAAGACTGGTGTTGGTGACCAGTGTGCCAGCCGAACTCGATCCCGTGCTGGCCGTTGAGGTGACACTCGGCACGCAGGCGACGGTGTCCAGTGTGTAGGCGGCCTGCGGGAAGACCAGCGAGGCTGACCGCGACCATTTGATTGTGGGGGCAGCGCTGGCCAGCGCGGGCGCCGTCAGAAAGGCCCCAAAACTGACCGCAACGGCTAGCAGCTGGAGTGGTTTGCGCGATCTTGAAATCATGACGTCAATCAGGCTGACAGCTATTTCTAGCATCCGGCTTGCGCTTTTCAGCAGCATTGTGTGCAAGCCGGCCGGCGACGCTCTCTGATGGGGCCGAAGGCCGCGAGCATGCTGCCCGGCCTTCTGCAGCCACACCGGCCAGAAAGCCATGACCTCAGGAGATTCCCATCTCCAGCTGCGCGCCTGCCAGCACGCCATGCATCTTCTCAACCAGCTCGTCGAGGACATCGTCGTCTGAGATCAGCGGCGGAGCGATCACAAACACGCTGTCACCGCGGTCGTCAGCGCGTGCTATCAGGCCATGCTCAAGCAGCGCCCTGGGGAAGTAGCCACGCAGCAGGCGTTCACGCTCGTTGGCATCGAAGCGAGTGTTGTCGCTGTCCTTGACAAGCTCCAGTGACCAAAAGAAGCCGGCGCCGCGAACATCTCCCACGATCGCCATCTCATCCTTGAGCTTCTCCAAACGGGCCTTCAGACCGGGCTCCTGCGCACGCACGTTCTCAAGCACATGCTCACGCTCAAAGATGTCCAGGTTCTTAAGCGCGATGACGGCCGACAGGGGATGACCGCCAAAGGTGAGCCCGTGCAGCAGCGTGCGCTTGTCCTCATAGAGAGGCGCGGCGACCTTGTCGGAGACCAGCACAGCGCCCATCGGCGCGTAGGCGGAGGTGATGCCCTTGGCCACGGTGATGATGTCCGGGACCACGTCAAAGCGATCCACGGCAAAGTACTCACCGATTCGGCCAAATCCGGTGATCACCTCGTCCGCGTGCAACAGGATCCCGTAGCGATCGGCGATCTCACGCAAACCCTGCCAGTAGCCTGGCGGCGGCACAAGCGAACCGCCCGCGTTCTGCACCGGCTCGGCGATGATCACGGCGATCGTGTCAGGGCCCTCCTCCTGGATGACGTCCTCGATCTCCTTCAGCAGCTTGGCGGTCAGCGCCTCGCCTTGCACATCGGAGCGGAACGCGTTGGTGTTTGCGACGTGGCGGGTGTAGATCGCAGGCGGGCCGAACAGCTCCTTGTAGGCGGGCACACCAGTGAACGAAAGCGCGCCGAGCGTGACGCCGTGATAAGCGACGTTGCGGGCGATCGCCTTCAGGCGCTGCGGCTGACCGTTGGCGACGTGGTACTGACGCACAATCTTCCAGGCCGACTCAACCGACTCAGAGCCGCCGGAAGTGAAGAAGACCCGGTTGACGCCTTCCGGCGCCAGCGCAGCCAGCCTGTCAGCCAGCTGGAGCGCCGCCGGATGGGCGGTGCCCCACAGGGTGTTGAAGCCAAGCTGCTGCAGCTGTGCCGAGGCCACAGCGGCCATTTCCTCACCGTAGGAGTAGCCGATCTGAGCGCAGAAAAGGCTGGACAGCCCGTCGAGGTAGCGCTTGCCATTCACGTCGAACACATACGGACCCTCACCGCGCTCAAGCACCAAAAGTTCGGAGCCGCCGGCTGAGAACGCGCCGTTACGGCTGAAATGCAGTAGCGCAGATCCCTGCGTCACGTTTGCAAGTGGAGTCATGTGTTTAGCCCTTTGCAAGTTCGGCTCATCGAAGGTGTGCAAGACGGTTTATAACGAGACTACCCAAACCGGGCTGGTGGGACCCAGACACCCATCAGAGATTTGGACCTGGAGGCATACGGAGCGGTACCGTTCAGGCCACGACGCCCAGCAGACGGATGGACAGGCCAGAGACAGGATCCGGGAGGGCCAGAGGCCGCTTGCGCTGGCGCGAGGACGGATCCAGGCCACTATCTTCTTCAGTGTCCGTGCCGGAGCTCAATACACGTTCGCAAATACTGTCAGCCCTGCTCGCCCAGGAGCGCCGGGAGCACCCGTTCCCCGAGGGGCTGCGCAGCATGGTCGAGACATTCGCAGATCAGGCGCTCGCGCTGCTGTTCCCCCACTTCGGGTCAAGGCAGGGAAGCCCTGTGCAGATCCTGAAGGAGCTTGACGACCTTACCGAGCTGCTTGACCGTGCCCTCGCCCTACCGGTTGCGATGGTGGCCCCAGAAGCGCGCGCGGCGGCAGTGGACCATCTGATCGCAGAACTCGGTGCCATCCGTAAGGCGCTGCTGCTAGACGCACAGGCGATCTATGAGGGTGACCCGGCGGCTGAATCGATCGACGAGGTGATCCTCGCCTACCCCGGCTTCCTGGCCATTGCCATCTACCGGATTGCACATGAGCTGTGGGGCCGCGTGTCACTGTTTCCGCGCATGCTCACCGAGTATGCGCACCGCATGACCGGCATCGACATCCACCCGGGCGCGACGATCGGGAGTTCCTTTGCGATCGACCACGGGACAGGCATCGTGATTGGTGAGACAGCCACCCTGGGCGACCGCGTCCGCCTCTACCAGGGCGTCACGCTCGGCGCCGCACACGTCAGCAAGCGACTGGAGGGCTCCAAACGCCACCCCACGATCGGCGACGACGTGGTGATTTACGCCAACGCCACGATCCTTGGCGGCGAAACCGTCATCGGACACGGGAGCCTTGTGGGCGGCAACGTCTGGCTGACAACCAGCGTGCCACCGTTCGCTGTGGTGACGTCCACCGCAAGGTCGGAGCGACACACAAGTCAGCCAAACCCGGCCGACGACCTCAACGAGTTCAACATCTAAGAAAACGATCACCGCTGCCAGCTGGAGACACCCCGGCGGGCCGACATGCGAGGGAGCCAACAGCCATGAAATACGCAAGCGTGCTGGAAACGATCGGCAACACGCCGCACATTCGGATAAACCGCCTGTTCGATCCGCGTGTGGAGGTGTGGATGAAGGCGGAGCGTGCCAACCCGGGCGGCAGCATCAAGGACCGGGTCGGGCTGGCGATGGTCGAGGATGCGGAGCGGCGGGGCCTGCTCAGGTCGGGAAGCCTGATCGTCGAGCCGACCTCGGGAAACACCGGCGTTGGCTTGGCGATCGTCGCGGCCGTCAAGGGCTACCACCTCCTGCTGGTGATGCCGGAGTCCATGTCCGTTGAGCGGCGGCGGCTGTTTGCGGCCTACGGTGCCAGCCTGGAGCTGACCCCGCGGGAGCTGGGGATGCGGGGCGCGATCGATCGTGCCGCAGAGATCGTCGCCCAGTCGGACGGAGCCTGGATGCCGCAGCAGTTTGATAACGAGGCCAACGTGCAGACACACCGTGAACGGACCGCGGTTGAAATCCTCGAGGACTTCCCCGACGGGGTTGACTATTTGATCACCGGCGTGGGCACGGGCGGACACATCAGCGGTGTCAGCGAGGTGCTCAAGCAGCACTTCCCGAAACTGCAGACCTTTGCGGTCGAGCCTGACACGTCACCGGTGATCTCAGGGGGCAGCCCCGGACCGCACCGGCTGCAGGGGATCGGCGCCGGCTTTTTGCCCCGGAACCTCCACATGGATGTCATTGACGGCGTGATCACCGTCAGCGAACAGGACGCTTTTCTCTACGCAGCCCGGGTCGCGCGTGAGGAGGGCATCTTCGTCGGTATCTCCTCCGGGGCTGCCTTGGCCGCCGTGGCCGCAAAACTCCCGGAGATCCCCGATCACAGCGTGGTTCTGACCTTCTGCTACGACACCGGGGAGCGCTATTTCTCCGTCGAGGGCCTGTTTGAAGCCGATAGCGCAACCGCCCCAACCGGGCCGGCCCCCAGCCGCTGAGCGGCGGCTCAGCTGATCGATCAGGTGAGCACGCGCAGGCCCGGTCACGGCGCCAGACACCGGCAGCGCTCGGACCGCTGAGCCTGCGTCATTACAGTACCTGGCGATGGTTTCCGCCCAGCGCCGCATACCCCGGGTGCAGCCGTACGCATGGCTGACCCGCCTGCGCAACCACTGGCTGATAGCGCTCGTGGTGCTGGCCGGCACCGTCATGCGTGGCCTGATGATGGTCGCTTACGCCCCTGCGCTGCTGTTTCCCGACTCCTGGGGCTATATCTCGATCGCTTTTCACTCGCCGTTTGTGGGAGTGCCGCGACTGCGCCCAGTGGGCTACTCGGTCCTCATCCGCCTGCTGACACTGCCGGACCGCAGCCTCGCGGAGCTGGTCGCCTTCCAGCACCTGGCCGTCACCGGCGCAGGGGTCGCCATCTACGTGGTGCTGACCCGCACGCGGCTGCCCCGCTGGGCAGCCGCGGCAGCCGCAGCGCTGGTCCTGCTCGACGGGTACTCAATGACGCTCGAGCAGTATGTGATGTCTGACACCTTCTTCACAGTGCTTCTGTTGCTCGCCGCCCTGTTGGTGACCTGGCCCCAGATCCAAGGCCGGGCGCGATGGTCAGCACGTGAGCTGCGATGGCGTTCGCTGCTGGCCGGTCTGACGCTTGCCTTCACGGCGCTGGTTCGCGAGGCCCTGCCGTTTGTGCTGCCGGTGTTTGTGGTCTATCTGACCTGGATACGGATCGGCTGGCGACCGCTGGTCGCTTTCTTGCTTGCGGCGCTGCTGCCGCTGCTGGCCTACAGCGCCCTGATCGACGCCCGCTACCACGTCTTTGGCCTGACCACCGCATCCGGATGGGTGCTCTATGGCAGGGCCGCCAGCTTCGCGTCATGCACAGGCATCCAGCTACCGGCCGTGGAGCGCCCGCTGTGTGAGACCGCTGCGCAGCGTTCCAGCCACCCGAGCGCGCCTGACTGGTACATCTGGGGCCCCTCGCCGGCCAATCTGGAATTTCACCCGAACACCGAGACCAACCTCCAAGCGGCACACACCAACAGCGTGCTTGAGTCTTTTGCAAAGACGATGATTCTGCACCACCCGCTGGCGTACGCAAAAACCTCTCTGGAAGCCTTCGCCAACTACTTTGCGCCCGGCGTCATGCCCTACGGTAACTCGGTGAGCGCAACCTCGCTGCCGAGCTCGGCACGCGCCGAGGCGCACAGCTCACAGACACAGCGCCAGGACCTGCCGGGCTTGAAGCTGCACGTCCGGCCGCCAGCGGGGTTCATGCGCTCCTACCGTGACATCATTCATGTGCCACGGCCGCTGCTGGGACTGCTGGCCATCACATCGCTATTGGCGCTCTGTCTGCGCGTACCCTGGCGCCGTGAGATTTTGCTGTTCTCCGGAAGCGGCACGCTGCTACTGCTTGGCACCGCGGCCACCGGCGGCCTTTCACTGCGCTACCTGATGCCGGCCGTGCCGCTTTTGGCGATTGGCGGCACGCTGGCGCTCGCGCAGCTGCTGGCGCGCGTGTACCGACCCGTTGCGAGGAAGAGCACACCCGTCTGAAACGCTGGCCGAACCGGTCGCCGGTCAACGCCCGAGCCACACCTTGCGCAAACGCTCGTGCACGGTCCAAGTCGTCCGGTCGCCCTCATTCAAAAACCCAACCGTTCCCGGGGTCAGCTCCAGCGTCGGTCCACCCTCGATGACAACCGTAGCCCGGCCGCTTATCACCACGAACACCTCATCGGCCTCCACGTCGGTTGACGTGCCGACCGTGTGCTCCCACACGCCGCACTCCAGCCCCATAACCTCACCGATCACCAGGCCAAATGTCTTGGGCCGGGCAGACCCGGACTGGGTCTCGCCGGTACCCGTTTCAAGCGCCTCAAGCTCAAGGCCCAGCGCCTGCACCACCCGCGTTTCACTCATTGTCACACCCTTTCGCCAGCTGCTTTGAGGTCGCTGCCGGCTGTCCGCAAAAATCGCTGAAGGTGATCCTGGCAGATTGTGTGTCCGCGTCCGGCTTTGAGCCTTGGTCCGGCGGCCTGGGGCAGCTCACACCCGGATCCGTCCCCCCATTTGAGGCACCTGCGCCGCAGCTGCGTTGCGATCCGTTAGCGTGGGTGGAAGATCAAGAGCGGACCGTGCGTTGCCCCAACGACCTGGGGCAGGCCCCAGCTAAGCTCGCCGCCTGGAGACGCCCGGTCCGTGCTCCGAGCCCCTCACACAACCCCATGCCAATACCAACAGGATCAACCCCTCCCGATCCGGAACCGATCAACCAGGCGCTGCCGGGCGGGCGGATGTTCGCCATCACACGCCGCCCGCTTCTGGGCGACTGCGCACCGTCCGGAAGGGTGCGCCTTGACGCGCTCGCCCGCTGGCTGCAGGACGCTGCCTACGCAGACCTGGAGGACAGCGGCCTGTACGAGCTGGCCGTGTGGGTGCTGAGAAGGACCCGCATCCAGGTGCTGCGCTTCCCAACGTTTGCGCAGGAGTGCGAGCTGCACACTTTCTGCAGCGCGGTCGGGAGCATGTGGGCTGAGCGCCGCACAACAGTCACGCTCGCCGGCCAATCCGACCCGCTGATCGAGGTGGTCGCGCTCTGGGTTCATCTCGATCCCGACCTGCAGCTCCCCAGCCCCGTCAGCGATCAGGAGCTGGCCGTCTACGGAGCGTCTGTGGGCGGACGGCGGGTACATGCCCGTCTGCGCCATCCGCGCCCGCCGGCCAAGCTGTTGCAAGCACCACCCGCCACCAGCTGGACGTTCCGTCACGCAGACGCGGATATGGCCAACCACGTCAACAATGCCGCGTACTGGGCGGTGCTGGAGGATGACTTGATCAGCGGCGAACTCGAGCACGACAACGGACTCGTAACTCTTGACGCGGAGGTTGAGTTTCGCCTCCCCGCCCAGCCTGGAACCATGCACCTTCTCACCGACGGTGAGCACCGCTGGTTGGTCGACCCGGACACTGACGAGCTGTACGCCTCGATGGTGCTGACCAGCGCAGCGGCCGCCGCCACTTCAGCCTGAGCGCCTGGGCACCTGCTTGCTCAGCGCGGGCAACGGCCACGCGCCGCGCAGCCTGCGAGCAGGTCTCAGGCGAGCGCCCGGCCCGGCGACAGACCACCCCGGCCCGGCAGCAGACCACCCCGGCCCGGCGGCAGGCTAAAGCAACGCCCGCAACTCCTCAAGGTCTTTGGCAGCTGGCCGCCAGCTTGCCGCTGCGGCGTTGGCACGCACCTGAGCAGCGCTGGTGGCTCCCGCGATCACGCTGGCCACAGCGGGCTGCGCCAAAAGAGCGCCGATCGCCACATCCGCCAGGGGCCTGCCCCGCCGCTGCGCGTAGGTTGTGAGCGCCTCGATCAGCTCCCACTGCTCCGCGGTGGCGATCTGCTCACGACCTGAGAGACGGGCGCCGTCCGGTGGCGTCTGATCCCGGCGGTACTTGCCGGTCAACAGGCCGGAGGCGAGAGGGTAGTACGGGATGAAAGCCACGTTCAACTCCTCGCAGAGCGCCAGCAGCTCGCCCTCCGGATCGCGTTTCAGCAGGCTGTACTCGTTCTGCAGCGCGGTGAACCTGACAAGACCCCGCTCCCTGGCCACATCATCGGCCTCCCGAAGCTGGGCAGCGTCAAAGTTGGACACGCCGATTGCACGGACCTTGCCGGCCTTCACCAATGCGTCCAACGCACTGAGCGTGTCCGCGATAGGGGTCACACCGTCGGGCCGGTGATACCAGTACAGGTCAATCACGTCGGTCTGCAGACGGCGCAGCGACCCCTCCACCGCATGGCGGATGTAGTCGGCGCCCCCGCGCGCGCCGCTCGTCCAGCCGTCGCCGATATCCATGCCGAACTTGGTCGCCAGCACAACACGGTCACGGCGGGAGCCAAGCAGCTGGCCAATGTACTGCTCGCTGTTTGTGTTTCCGTAGCGATCAGCGGTGTCCAGGAGGGTGACGCCTGCGTCGATGGCCGCGTCCAGTACCACCCGGGTGCCGGCGAGGTCCAGACGCCCACCGAATTGGTTGCAACCCAGCCCGACCACCGAGACCTCTATGTCGCTGTGGCCCAGCGGGCGAGAGTCGATCTTTTCCATGCTGCGATCATGGCACGGCGCGAGTTGGATCCCGTGCAGCTGGACGCTCTCCTCTGCATGCTTATACGGATCTGACAGAGGTTCAGCTAACGTACATTTAGATGGGCGTCTGACTAGTATCAGCGACGTGCTCGTCGGCCGGCAGGCGCCTTCGTGACTGCACCTGAGGTGTGGTCGGGACCAAACATCAACGTGCAAACTGTTCTGAAGTGACACCGACGAGTAACAACGACCGCCGCGTCTGCCCCCCGAACTTCGGTAGAAGCTAAAGTAACGCGATGCTGCCGTCCAGCTACCAACCTTCAATGAGCACGCTTGCGGAGTTCATCCGCCAGCATCCTTGGTGGCAGCGAATGACGCGCACGCCGTTCTCAGCGAAGATGACCAAGTATGCGCTCAGCTCGGTGCTCGCCTTTGGCCTGTCGAACCTGACTTTCGCGTTCGCTTACTGGCTCGGCTGGGACACGACGATCTGTTCGGTGGTGGCGTTCATCGCCGCGGCGATCCCGAACTGGATAATGAACCGTCGCTGGGCATGGAAGCAGAAGGGGCGCGCACCGTTCAGGCAGATCATGGCGTACGCAGGCGTCTCAGCAGTGGTGCTGGTCGTCACATCACTGGCGACCGGCTGGACCAACGCTCAAGTCCAGTCAATCCCTCAGCACCACGGTGTCAGGCTGTTGATCGTCACAGGTTCGTTCGTGGTGGTCACCGTGGTGCTGTTCTTCATCAAGTTCGTGATCTATGAGTTCGTGATCTTCTCTGAACGCGGACGCTTGGGCTTGCCAGCAAGCACCTCCCGCGCGAACGTCAGCAAGATCGCCCGTGCGAACCGCATCCCATAAAGCAGGTTGGGGCCCTTCTTGGTGAGCGTGGCGCCCTGAGGGCGGTCTCGCATCGTGGTTGCCACCTCGACGACCCTGAAACCGTTCATAGCGCTTGAGATCAAGAGCTCTGAGGTCTGATACTGAACCTGGCGGAGTTTGATCGTGCGCGGGATCTCCACACGGAAGGCACGAATGCCGGAGGCAGGGTCGGTGATCCGCTGGCGCAGCAAGACGGTCATCATCCAGCCAAAGAAGATCACGCCGGCGTGACGCACAGGATCGGTGGTCAACTCGGTTCCCAACCGCCTGGAGCCGTTGGCAAAATCAGCCATCCCTGAGATCACCGGCTCGAGCACGCGTTCCAGCTCGGCCTCGTCGTACTGACCGTCAGCGTCGGTGGTCGCAATGACCTCCGCGCCGCGCTTGTCCGCCAGCCAGTAGCCGAGCATCAGAATCAGCCCCTGACCGCGGTTCATCGGGATGTCGCAGACCAGCGCACCGGCGCTGCGCGCCTCCTGGGCGGTTCTGTCGTCGGAGCCATCAACAACCACGATCACCTCCACCGCCTTACCCCCGGTCTGGCGCGGGATGCCGCGCACCACCGCGGCGACGGTCGGCTCCTCGTTGTAGGCTGGGATGACCACGGCTACCGGGGCACCCTGGCCGACGGGGTTCTCGGCAAAGAAGGCACGAACAGGCTCGCGCTCCTCGACCGGACGGGCCAGGATCTCCTGTTCCAGCGACAGGGTGCTCTGCGGTGCTGCCGTCACAGGATGTCTCCCGGCGCGAACTCAGTTGATGTAATGGGCATTGTTGGAAGCGTCTCCTTGTCTGATCACCGTGGATCCCGCGGTCGCGAGCTACCGCTGCGGGTCAATCCTTGAAAAACAACACGTTCTGGGTCGGTGGCTCGCGGCGCCAGGCCGTGAGCCTGGCCAGGCGGATCCCATCTACACCGGCGTCGACCCGCGCCACGGCACACCGCTCGATACTACCGGTTGTCGCGCCCGTTGCACGCCCGCAATACAAGCCTATATTGCTTTATATGCATCTGTGCCTGCCTGCATGCAGGCACTTTGGCAACCTGTGAGCGGCAGGCGAAAGAGAAGCGAAGAGATACGAACATGGCAACGTTGCGAGAACGGCTGGCTGATCCTGACGCGTTTGTGATCGCGGCAGAACTGGTGACGAGTCGCGGGCTTATCGGCTACACCGGGCGGGGACTGTACGACATTGCCAAGCAGCTCGCGGACCATCCGCGTTTTGACCTGCTGTCCATCACTGACAACGCGGGTGGAAACGCGATGTTTTCACCTGAGACGCTGGCGCGCGCGCTGCAGGGCTCCGGACAGGAGGTCTCAATACATCTTGCCTGCAAGGACGCCAACCGTAACCTGCTGGAGGCACGTGCCTGGGAGCTGGCCAGTGAGGGCCTGCACAACATCCTCGCGCTGTCAGGCGACTACCCGGTTTCCGGACACAACGGCACGGCAGCACCGGTCTTTGACATCGACTCGGTGGGGCTGCTGAAACTGCTCGCGGACATGAACGCCGGGATCGTCGACCCACGTGCACCGGAGCGCCGCCTGGATCGCACCAGCTTCTACCTCGGCTGCGTGGTAACCAACCACAAGCTCCACGAGCGCGAGGTTATGCCGCAGTATCTGAAGCTCGCCAAGAAGGTCCAGACCGGTGCCGAATGGGGCTTTAACCAGGTAGGCTGGAACGCCCGCAAGGACGACGAGCTGCTGCGCTGGGTGACCGAGCAGAAGCTGCCGTTTGCACTGATCGCCAACGTCTATCTGTTAACACGCGGGGTCGCCCGCGTCTTTCACAGCGGCCGGGTTCCCGGCGTGGTGGTCACCGACGAGCTGATGGCTTCAGTTGAACGCTACGGCGGCGGCGAGGATCACGGCCGGGCGTTCTTCGTCGATCTGGCCGCCAAACAGGTTGCGGTAGCACGTGGTCTCGGCTACCGAGGCGCCTACATCGGCGGCCACATGCCGATTGAGACTTACGATGAGATCCTCACTCGCGCCGACGCGATCAGCGGCGATCAGTGGCTCCAAGCCGCGCGCGAGCTTCACTACGACCGTCCTGGGGAGTTCTACCTGTTCGGACGCGACCCGGAGACCGGACTCTCAGACGGACATCGTCGTCCGGCCTACCTGGAGGATCGCCGGACCCACCGCACTGACCTGCCGGTCCCGGCGCGATACCGCTTCAGCCGGCTTGCCCACAGCGCCGTCTTTGACCACGACGCGCCGCTGTTTGCAGTCGGCACCAGCGTCTATCGCAAACTCGATCAGGCACCCAAGACCCTGCAGCGCGCGGCACACCTTTTTGAGCAGGCCGCCAAGGTTCCCCTCTTCAACTGTCAAGACTGCGGGGACTGCTCGCTACCTGACATCGCCTACGTCTGCCCGGAGGGACCATGCGCCAAGAATCAGCGCAACGGTCCGTGCGGCGGTACCCGTGACGGACTATGTGAGGTCTATGACCACGAGTGCATCTGGGCCCAGGCGTATGAACGACTGCGGGCATACGGCGAGCAGGACGGCCTGGTGGCAGGGCCGGTGGTGGTCAAGGACAATGCGCTGAAGAGCACCAGCGCTTGGCGAAACACGTTTCTTGGACTGGACCACACAGCCAGGGCCGGCCGCGACGCTGAAAGCACCGAGCCCAGAACCGACCCCGTTGCCGAGCGCCCAGGCAGCCGGTGATCGGCTGGCAGAACGTGGTTTTCTTAAAGGTTGTGACTGAACAGCACCAACGGGACAGGAGACCAGATGGCCGCTGAAATCATTGATGGAGTCAAGGTCGCCCGGCGGGTTGAGCAGGAGGTTAAGGGGGCCATCTCGCGCATGCCGGTCAAGCCGGGCCTGGCAACGATCCTGGTCGGCGAGGATCCGGCATCGGCGGTCTACGTCGGTTCCAAGCGACGCATGTGCGTCGAGCTTGGGATTCGTGACCTGCACCAACGCGTGTCCGGCAACGTGTCTCAACGGGAGTTGGGTGAGCTGATCACGCGCTTATCCGGAGATCCCGAGGTGACGGGGATCCTTCTGCAGCTGCCAGTTCCGGCGCACCTTGACTCGGCGGCGCTGATTGAGCTGATCCACCCTGACAAGGATGTGGATGGCTTGTGCGTCCTGAACGCCGGCAGGCTCGCTCGGGACATGCCGGGCCTGTACCCATGCACACCTCTGGGCGTGATGGAGCTGCTTGACGCTCACAACGTCGCCTTGACCGGCCAGAAGATAACGGTCGTCGGTCGCTCCAACCTGGTGGGCTGGCCGCTTGCACAGATGCTCCTCAAACGTGATGCGACAGTCACCAGCTCTGACGAGTTCACACCGGATCTGTCGGCCGCCTGCATCCAGTCAGACGTACTGATCGTCGCCACCGGCGTCCAGAACCTGATCGATGAGCGGCATGTGAAGCCTGGAGCGACCGTCATTGATGTCGGCATCCATCGCACCGAAGACGGCCTGGTCGGCGACGTCAACCACCCGGTAGTTGAGAACATCGCGGCCCTGCTCTCACCGGTTCCGGGAGGCGTCGGGCCGATGACGATCGCGATGCTGATGAAAAATACGCTGCGAGCTGCAGAGCTGCAGGGTTACGAGATCCCTGACACGCCGGCCCAAGACGCCGCGTAGCCCCGGCTGGCGCCCCCGCACAGCCGCGGCGACTGCCGCCAAAGCACCGGGTTAACGGTGTCGTGGCAGTCTTTTCTTGCCGCTGCTTGACACAAAGTTTGACGTGGCTAAACTAATCTCATGCAGGCAAGGACTTCGCTGGCTGGGGACCCAGCTACGCGACTGGGCAGTGACGGCGCCGTTACCCTCCCGATCCCCCACCTGACACCGGAGGACCTCGCTCGCTCGGGCGATCGCTCACGCGTTGACCATGCTCGCGCCAACGGCCACCGTTGGCACCTGCTCTGGCTGCTGATCGGCCCGGGGATCCTCGCGATGCTCGGTGAAAACGACGGACCCAGCATGATCTCCTACGCCACCACGGGCGCGAGCTACCGCTTCGGCTTCTTCATACCGTTTATCGTCGTGACCTTCGTGATGGCGATCGTCATGCAGGAGATGTCGATGCGGGTCGGCGCCGTCACACACCGGGGCTTTGGCGAGCTGGTGCTGCAACGCTACGGGGCACTGTGGGGCTGGTTCACCGCCGGAGATCTGCTGCTGACCAACCTTGTCACGCTCGTCGCCGAGTTTGTGGCAATCCGCATCGGACTGGGCTACTTTCACCTCGGCGCAGGGGTGGCCACCGGGCTGGGTATCGCACTGGTGCTGTTCACAATGAGTGGCAGGCGCTACCACCGCTGGGAGCGGATCGCACTGGGCCTCGCCCTGTTCAACGCCCTGTTTCTGGCCGCCGCCATCGCCAGCGGCCCCAACTGGGGTCAGGTCGGCCACGCCATGGTGACCTTCTCACCGCTGCCCGGCGGCAGCTTCAACACACTGCTTCTGTTGCTCGCCTCAACGATCGGTGCGACCGTCACGCCGTGGATGGTGTTCTTCCAGCAAAGCGCGTCGGCCGACAAGGGCCTTACCCCCAGAGACCTGCACCAGGGGCGTGCTGACACCGTAATCGGCGGCGTGCTGGCCGCCATCTTCGGCTGCGGCGCATTGATCGTCGGAGCGGGACTGGCGATCCACAGCGGAGCGGGCGCCTTCTCAATCGGCAGTCTCCCAAATGATCTGCAGTCAGCCTCCGGGAGCCTGGTCGGGACGCTGTTCGCGCTGGGGCTGACACAGGCGGGTGCGGTGGCGATTCTGACAATCTCAGCCAGCACTGGCTACGCCGCCGGCGAGGCGATCGGCCGCAGCGCCAGTTTCAACACCTCTCCGAGAAACGCGATGACGTTCTACTCGGCCAACGTGCTGGTCGCCGCCATCGCGGCACTCGTGATCCTGATTCCCGGTGCCCCGCTGATCCGGATCGCACTGAACGCCAACGTGCTTGCAACCGTGCTGCTGCCGGTAACCCTGGTTTTCATGCTGATGCTCGCCAACGACCGCGCCCTGATGGGCCGCTGGACCAACGGCCGGACACTGAACGCCGTCACCATCGCGATCGTGCTGTTCGTGTCCGCCTGCGGCGCAGCATATGGGGTTGACTCGTTCCTGCAGACCGCCCACCTGGTTGGCTGAGCGGCCCGATGGGCGCCACAGACCGCGACGAGAACCTGCCTCCCGCAAGCTCCGGCCCCTCTGACGATGAGGAGACGATCATGCATCTGGAGCGTGACCAGCTGGTGGTTGACCGGCAGCTGCCGGTCCCAAGGACCCAGCTCAGCACCCGCGCACAGGCCGCGCTCTGGGCGCTGAGGGTGTTTGTGCTGGTCGTCAGCGCGATGGTGATGTATGCGTTCATAAGTCAGCTTGCCTGAGTGAATGAGTGAGAGCCGCATTTTCTGTATGTGCTCAGTCAGTTGACACGCGGTTTGCAGAGATCTATGCTCCAACGATTATGAGCAACGACCTCGCAGTGAACCCACCGCACACGGTGAGAGTTGGAATCGGTCCCGTGCCCGCGGCTGACGTTGTGGCCGTCGCACGACACGATGCGACCGTGTCGCTTGCGCAAGATGCCCTGCAGGCGATCAGCGGCACGCGGGAGCTGATCGAGCGCATAGCCACTGATGCGCAGCCCCATTACGGCGTGTCGACCGGCTTCGGAGCGCTCGCCACGGTGCATATCCCTACCGAGCAGCGGGCCAACCTGCAACGCAACCTGATTCGCAGCCACGCGGCGGGATCCGGGCCAGAGGTGGAACGCGAGGTGATCCGCGCAATGATGCTGCTGCGCCTCTCAACCTTGGCGACCGGACGGACTGGTGTCCGTCCGCAGACGGCAACCGCCTACGTCGACATGCTCAACGCCGGGATCACGCCAGTGGTGTATGAGTACGGCTCACTCGGCGCCTCCGGCGACCTTGCGCCACTTGCCCACTGCGCACTCGCGCTGATGGGTGAAGGACGCGTGCGGACACGCGATGGCAGCCTTGTCGATACGGCACAGGCTCTGGCTGACGCCGGGCTTAAACCGATCGAACTGCGCGAGAAGGAGGGGCTTGCGCTCACCAACGGTACCGACGGCATGCTCGCGATGCTGGTGCTCGCAGTCGCTGACATCCGTGAGCTGCTGGTGGCCGCGGACATCACCGCTGCCCTCAGCGTCGAGGGCCTGCTCGGCACAGACCGCGTGTTCGCCGCCGATCTTCAAGAGCTGCGGCCCCAGCACGGCCAGGCGCTGTCCGCACTCAATCTCCGCACCCTGCTGGCCGGCAGCGAGATCGTGGCAAGCCACCGCGGCCCCGAGGACACGCGGGTCCAGGACGCCTACTCTTTGCGCTGCGCGCCGATCGTCGCGGGCGCTGCCCGTGACACGGTCGCGCACGCCGCGCAGGTCGCCGACCGAGAGCTGGCCTCAGCGGTTGACAACCCCGTGGTCACACTTGACGGCCGGGTCGAGTCCAATGGAAACTTCCATGGCGCGCCGCTGGCATACGTGCTGGACTTCCTTGCCATTGCGCTTGCCGACGTCGCCAGCATCTCGGAGCGACGCACCGACAGGTTCCTGGATGTAAGCCGCAACAGCGGCCTGCCGGCGTTCCTCGGCGGCGATCCTGGTGTCGACTCCGGATACATGATCGCCCAGTACACGCAGGCGTCGATCGTCTCAGAGCTCAAGCGTCTGGCGGTACCGGCAAGCGTCGACTCGATCCCCAGCTCCGCGATGCAGGAGGATCACGTGTCCATGGGCTGGTCGGCAGCCCGCAAGCTGCGCCGGTCGGTCGATGGCCTGGGCCGCGTGCTCGCGATCGAGCTTCTGACAGCGGCACGCGGGATTGAGTTACGGGCTCCGCTACACCCGGCCGACGCCACCAGCGCGGTGATCACCGCTCTGCGTGAGGGTACCCACGGCCCAGGACCCGACCGTTTCATGGCCCCTGAAATCCAGGCCG
>JBMFHK010000015.1:0-31681 GCA_049976865.1 Solirubrobacteraceae bacterium
CCCCGCTAGCTACGCGCTAAGCCGCCCCGCGCCGCAAAAGTGCGAAACCCGAGATCTGGGTGACGCCGGCAAGACTCGGGATGATCTGAGGGGTGCCGTTGACGGCGGCGGCGGACTCGACGGTGCCATTTCCCAGCTGCCCGCTCTCTTCGTCTCCCCACGCGTACACCTGCCCGGCGGCGGTGACGGCGAAACTCACGTACTGCCCGGCGGCCACGGAGGTTATGTCGGCGCCTGCGGGCAGTTGCACCTGCACGGGAGTGTTCTGCTCGGTCGTGCTCGCTCCCTGTCCGAGGTCGCCGTTGTTTCCGTCGCCCCACGCGTACACGGTGCCGGTCGATGTCAGCGCCAGCGCATGGCCATCGGCTGTCGCGACCTGAACGACGCTTGCTCCTGGAGGCAGGTCCACTGCTGTTGGGGTGCCGTAGGCCAGCCCCGTGTTGTCGGCCGGGATGCCGAGCTCTCCGTTCGCGTCGTTACCCCAGGAGACAAGCGTCCCGGGATTAGCCGATGGAGGAGCAGCGGCAGCGGTCCCGTAGTAGGTTGCTGGGCCATGCTCACCGTCTACGGCGCCTGTGCGGTCACGTTCATGATGCTCGTGTACGCGCTCGAGCGGCGTGGGCCACGCTTTGTGCTCGCCTTCGCGTTCGGTTGCCTGCTGTCAAGCAGCTACGGCTTTTTGGCCGGCACCTGGCCGTTTGGGATCGTCGAAGCGGTGTGGTCGGCCGTGGCGCTCAGACGCTTTTTGAGCCTGCGGGCCGGGGCGGCGGCACGCGCCAGCTCCGCGGCGCGCGCGGATAGCGGTGACCCGTTGCCCTAGCTCGAGCCCGGTAACCCGCTGCCTGGGCCATCACGGCGTCGATCGTCTCCATGATCGCCACGGTCTCGTCAAGGCTCATCAGCGGGCTCTCCAGCTCGCCCGCGGCCAGACGGTTGGCGACCTCGTCGGCCTGATGGCGCAGCCCGCGGCCCTGGTGCTCTGAGCGCACCACGGTTGGCTCGCCACGTCGCGGGATCAACGTGACGGAGGCAGGGGCGTAGAAGTCGCCGTCGATCTCGATCCGGGCATCGGTTCCGACGATCGCGGCTCTGGTTGGGCTCTTGGCCCGGAGTGTGCATGTCAGCAGCGCCTGGGCGCCGCTTTTGTATCTGAACAGCATCGAGGTCTGCGCGTCGACACCGGTGAATGCCGGATCGCTGATCGCGAGGATCTCTGCCGGGCTGCCCAGGACCATCGATGCGAACGACACCGGATAGATGCCGAGGTCGAGCAGCGCACCGCCTCCGAGCGCCGGGGCGAACAGACGGAACTGCGGATTTTCGGCAAACCACTGGCCGTGATCGGCGCTCACCGTCACGATCTCGCCAAGCACGCCCTGCGCTAGCCATTCCCTCACCACCGCGATGTGGGGCAAAAACCGTGTCCACATCGCCTCCATCGCGAACAGCTGCCGCTCACGCGCGAGTGCGACGACCTCACGAGCCTGCGCGGCGTTCATCGTGAACGGCTTCTCGACCAGCACGGGCTTGCCGGCCTCCAGGGCGAGAAGGGCGTTGTCGCGATGCATCGGGTGCGGGGTTGCCACGTAGACGACATCAATCTCAGGATCGTTCACGAGCGACTCGTAGCTTGCGTGCGCGCGTGCGACACCGTGCTGTGCGGCGAAGCGGTCCGCCGATCCCTGGCTGCGCGAGCCGACCGCCGCGACGACACCCGAGTCGGTCAGGGCCAGATCCGCGGTGAACGCGGCCGCGATCAGGCCGGTCCCGAGGATCCCCCACCGCAGCTGGTCTTTGGTCATGCCCTTCATCCTTTCGCTCTGCTGGCTCACGGCAGCGATTCTGTCGTGTCAGCGGCGTCCGTGACGGTGCAGAACGGTGTGGCTGCCACTTGGGTCGCTTGGCGACCCAAGTGGCAGCCGGCGGCTACACGCACGCGACGAACTCCTCGTGAGCAAGGCGTGGCAGCCGCTCAAATCACGGGTCGACTCCCGGCTTGCCGATGTTGACGACGAGGATCGTCTGCCAGGTGCTGTCCGGGAAGAACTCACGGTCGATCGCTTCGGCGTCGTAGCCGAGCATCGGCCCGGCCGCCAGGCCCGCCGCGCGCACGGCGAGGATGAAGTAGCCGACCTGCAGTGCGCCGTTGAACTTGGCCAGGCGCTTGCGGTTCTCAAGATCGTCCGCAAACGCGTCGCGCAGCTCGGGCCGATACGGCAACAGCTCGGGGATCTTTTCGTGAAACTCCGTGTCGACTGCGAGGATGGCCACGGCGGGGGCGCTGAGCATCTTGGCGCGGTTGCCCTCGTTCATCAGCGGGCCGAGCCGCTCCTTGCCTTCGGCGCTGCGCACGAACAGGATCCGCAGCGGATTGGTGTTGGCCATCGTCGGTGGCCACTTCGCGAGTTCGGTTATTGCTTTGAGCTGCTCGTCGCTGACTGGCTCCGCGGCGAACGTGTTCGCGGTTCGGGCCGCGGTGAACAGCAGCTCCTGGGCGGCTGGCTCGAGCACGAGCAGGTCCGTGTTGGTCTGGATCGTTTCAGTTGAGTTCATGAAGCCTTGAGAGAGATGAGGTGACGGTAGTTGAGGAGTTAAGGATCGTTAGGTTAGCGGGACGGTTTTGCGGGTCCCGCTCAACCGCTGATCGCCGTCAAGCCGAGCCGCGAGGTTGTGGCTGGCGACGAGCTGGAGCTCACGGTCGGCCCGCTTCGCCGCACGGTGATCGTCCGGGGGGCCGCGGAGCACCGTGTCTCGGCCCCAGAGGCGGCAGAGCTCTACGAGGAAACCAAACAGAGCATCGCCGAGCGTGAGCGTCAGGCGGAGCTGCGCCGTCTGGCCGGCCCGGTTGATCGGGTTGGGCGCCCGACCAAACGCGACATCTTGCCGAGCCGGCCGCCCCGTCCGACCATGGTCTGATCAGGTTGGGACGCTGGCCGGCGGCGCGGCGATGATCGCGCTGCTCGGGGGCCTTGGGGCAGCCTTCGCCTGGGCCACCTCCAGTCTCTCCTCGGCTCGCTCCAGCCGGCTGGCCGACCCGCTTGCGGTGGTGGCGGGGATGATGGTCGTCGGACTGCCGATCTGCGCGCCGGTCGCCGCCGCTCAGGGTGTGCCGACGCGGCTGCACGGAGTCGCGTGGCTGTGGCTTGCCCTCGCCGGCGGCGGCAACGTCAGCGGCCTGTTGCTCACCTACGCCGCCTACAGGCGTGGCCTGGTGGCGCTGGTCACGGCGCTGGTCTCCACGGAGGGGGCGGTGGCCGCGGTGATCGCGGTGATCGCCGGAGAGCGGTTGAGCAGCGAGGCGTTAGCCGCGCTCGCGCTGGCGGTGCTCGGCGTCAGCGTCGCCTCCATCCGCCCGCAGACAGGCGTCATGGCCGCCACGACCGCCGGCGTCCAGCTCGAGCGCGACCGCCACCGTCGCTCCGTCCACCTGCTCGTTGTGGGCCTCGCGCTGACCGCGGCATTGCTGTTCGGTGTGAGCCTCTACGCGACGGCACGAGCGGGCGCGCTGCTGCCGACCGTCTGGGTCGTGCTGGCGGCACGCCTGGTGGGCAGCGGGACGCTGGCGCTGCCGCTGGCGGTCACGGGCAGGCTGAGGTTGAGCTGGCGGGCGTTCCCCTTCGTCGTCACCTCCGGTATCTGCGAGGTACTCGGCTTCTTCGCCTACACGCTCGGCTCCCGACACGGCATCGCCATCGCCGCCGTGATCGCCTCGCAGTTTTCGACGGTCGTGGTGATCGGCAGCTATGTCCTGTTCGGCGAGCGTCTTGGCCGGATGCAGCTCGCCGGCGTCTGTGCGGTCATCGTCGGGGTTTCACTGGTCGCCGTCGCGACCTCATAGCTCCGTCCGGGAAGCGGAACTCTCGCTCGGGTCGCGCTCGAATGATCCGCTTGGAGAGCATGCGGGCACACTCCGCTCCCGGCAGCGCCACCGTGTTGTCCCGGCGTGAACGGTCCCCCAGAGGTCCGTTATGGGGCCCAACCTGATCGCAACCCAGTTGTCGCGAGGCTGTCGCACAAAACAGAGCCGTTGTACGAAACTGGTCGTGATCGTGCTTTGAATGTGCGTCGGTATGCCTGGGGACTGGTGCGCAGCATGCGGTTGAAGTGCTTGCGCAGATTCGTTGAGTTCGTCAGACCGCTCTGCTGGGCGATTAGCTCGACAGGCAGGTCGGTGGTCTCGAGCAAGGCTTGGGCCCGCTGGACGCGGTGGCGCAGCAGCCACTGGTACGGCGTGGTTCCAGTGGTGGCGTGGAACCGCCGCGCGAACGTGCGCTGGCTCATCGCGGTCCGCTGGGCGAGCTCCGCGATGGTGATCTGGTCGTGGAGATGGGCCTGCATCCAGGCCATCGTGTCGCCGAACAGGTCAAACGTCGCGGGTGTGGGCATTGGTGCGTCGATGTATTGGGCCTGCCCGCCGTCACGGTGTGGGGGCACGACAAGCAGCCGTGCGGTCCGATTGGCGATCTCGGAGCCGTAGTCGGCGCTGACGACGTGCAGACAGAGGTCGATGCTGGCCGCGCTTCCGGCGGAGGTGAGGATGTCGCCGTCGTCGATGTAGAGGACCGATGGATCGACGCTCACGTCGTCGTATTGGGCGAGTCGATCGCATTCTGACCAGTGGGTTGTGGCGCGGCGTCCGTGCAGTAGCCCAGCCTGTGCGAGCACGAACGCGCCGGTGCACAGCGAGATGATGCGTGCGCCACGGCCGTGAGCGAGACGCAGTGCCGCAAGTACGCCTTCCGGGATTGGAGCTGGGGACTCAGATGGTGGTACGACGACCGTATCGGCGTCGGCAAGCTGACGCAGCCCGTGGGGCACGTGGAGGCGCAGACCGCCGTCGGCGGTCACTGTCTTGGTGCCGCCGCATACCGCGACGCGATACCACGGCACACCCAGAGCATCGGACTGGTCGGTACCGAAGATCTCGGTCGCCACCCCGAGTTCAAACAGAGTCACGCCGTCGTAGACAACAATCGCGACCAGCTTGGCCGTTTTCGACTGCACCATGACAATAATGCCACTTTCGCCTGTGGTCGCGTGGGAGTAGCGTGCAGACCATGACCCCGACAGGCCAAGCCCGTCAGCACGCGATCCGATCGCTTAGGTCTGGTGGTTTATGACCGGATCCGCAGCTCTTGCGGTTCTTGCCGCGCTGCTCTATGGCCTGTCTGACTTCTGGACTGGGCTCGCCTCCCGTGCGCTGCGCGTGGCGTCAGCGAGCAGGCTGAACTACAGTGTCGCCGCGGTCGTGATGCTGTTGGCGCTCGCTTGCACCGGCGGAGCGTGGTCAACGGCCGCGATCCTCTGGGGATCCGCAGCGGGCGTGTTCGCCCTCATCGGACTGCTTGCTTTCTACGCCGCCATGGCCACCGGGCCGATGTCTGTGGCCTCGCCGCTGATCGCGGTGTTGGAGTCCACGGTGCCGGTTGCTGTTGCTCTGACGATCGGCGAGCATCTGGTTTGGTGGGCGTGGCTTGCGATCGCGGCAGCGATCGCCGCCGGTGTGCTGCTGGCCGCCGACCGCACACGGACATCCATGCGGATCAGCCGTAGAACGGTGCTGCTCGCGATCATTGCTGGGGGTACGCTCGGTCTGTCCGTGGTCGCTCTGAACGCTGCGCCAAAGGCGGCGCGGTTCATTCCTGGCGTCTGTGAGACCTTGGTGGGCCTTATAGCGCTCCTCGCGGTGAGCGTGGTGTCCTACGCGCGTGGGCAGACCCGCTCCAGGCCCGCAAAGTCTGAGACCGTCAACAACCGCGATCCCGGGCAGCCCAGACACGGAGCGCTGCTGGCGGCAATCGGCGGCGCCCTGCTTGGAGCTGCTAACACCGCGCTGATCCTCGCTCTGCACTCCGGCAACCTCGCGATCGTCGGGGTGCTCGTCAGCCTGTACCCGGTTGCCACGATCTTCCTTGCCCGCCTGGTCTTGAAGGAGCGCCTGACCCTGGTTCAGGCGGCAGGCGCGATCCTGGCGCTGTTTGCCGCCGCCGCCCTCGCGCTCACATGACCAGGTCAGAGAAGTGAGTCTTCACGACGGCTCAGCGACTGTGGCGAACGCTTGCGTGGCGCCTCTCAGCACTCCCTGCCAGTCGGTCGGGTGCTGGCCCTGACCGGGCGTTGGCCCTGGCCGGGTGTTGGCCTTGGCCGACGGCGGTGGCCCTGGCTCCGGACGGTGAGCCCGTAAGCGGCGTGAGAGGGAGTCAGAATGCACAAACTGCAGGCCTGAAAGCCGATTTGTGCATCTGGTCTCGAAAACCGGCGGGTCTTTGCGCAAACCGGCTTTGCGCGGTGCCAGTTTGTGCATTTAAGCTCGCTTTGAGGTGGTCTGTTGTGACCCGGTCACCGGCACCGGCCGAAGCAGCCTCGACGCCCACAGAAGCTGACCCGCGAACCCGCGGCAGAAGGGCCAGCCTCCACCGCCACAGCCGGGGAGCGTGGTGGACTGCGCGAACCCGCGACACGAGAACCAGCCGCCTGTGTCCAGGCTGCCTAGCCGTTGAGCAGGTGCTGCACCTTGGTCTGGATGTCCTGGCGGCTCGGTATCACCACGTCGGCGCCGTTGTAGGTGGCAAACGCGCCACCGATCGTCACCGGCTTTGAGTTGCCGCCGATCTCAGCCGCAACGAACAGCTGCATCAAGGTCGTGGGCCCCATGTCAGTCTGAATCGCCTTTGGTGCGTCCCATGCCGCCCAGGGCAGGTGGATGAACGCGGTCAGCGAGAAAAGCTGAGCCTTGATTCCGTCCATGATCCGCTGTTGCTCGAGTTCACGGTTGAAGTCGTTGTAGGCCAGGTTGCAGGAGTTATCGCGGGTGCGCGCCAGGGTGATCGCCTGCACCGCTGTCAGGTGATGTATCCCGGGGCGCAGGTTGAGTGTGTAGCCGCCATCAGCGGCGCCACCGGAGATCTTTGAGCAGATCAGCGGCGTGCGCACCGTCACTCCACCGATGTCGCTGATGAACTTGACGAAGTTACCCAGGTCCACGACGACCATGTGGTTGATCTTTACGCCGGTCATCTTCTCCACGACCTGGATCGTCTCCTTGGGCCCCCCGCACGACCAGGCGGCGTTGATCTTCTGCATGCCGCAGCCCGGAACGTTGATGAGCGTGTCGCGCGGAATTGACAGTTTGCGCGACACTCCGCCGCCGACCCGCCAGAGCATCAGGGTGTCGGTGTTGGCGTCAGCCTCGCTGTAGTTGGCTCCCCCTTCCTTGGAGCTGTAACCGGTACGTGGCCGCGCGTCCAGTCCGACGATCAGGATGTTGTTGGGGGTGAAAAGCATCGGGCCGGCACTGCTGAGCGCAGCTTTGGTCGCGGCACCGCCCGGCAGGTTGCCAGGGTCGCCGCTTGCACTGATGAAAAACAGGACCGCGGAGAGCAGCACCCAGAACACCACCAGCCCAACCAGGTATTTGATGAGCTTCAGTGGACGCAGCCGTGGGCGTCGGCCGGCGCGCGGACGGGAAGAGCGGCGCCCACGGCCGCGCGGCGCCAGTTCATCGTAGGTGCCGCCGAGAGCGGATTTCGGCTCGCGCCGCGGTCTGGGCGGCTGCTGGCGTGAGAGCTTCTCGGCGCGCGCTTCAAGCTCGGCGTCGCTCTCACCGCGCAGGCGTGCGGTCAACGACCGCGGCGCCGACCGGTAAACGTGGTAGGGGGGCTCGTCAGGGTCTTGGGGCAGGTTGGGCATGCGGCTTTGCCTCATATGATGGCGACATGCCTTCGAGACTTGTCGTGGGAGTGGATATCGGTGGAACCAAGCTCGCCGCTGGTGTGGTCGACGCGCAACTGCAGATCCACCAGCGTGCACAGTGTTCGATGCGCGGGTTGGAGACTCCTGCTCTGCTGGACAGAATCGCCGGCACGGTCGAGAAGCTGGCGAGCAGCGCGCCAGGGGAGGTGGAGGCGGTTGGCTTCGGGATACCGTCTCTGATCGATCGCCGCACCGACACCTCGGTGGTGGCTGTCAACCTGCCGCTTGCGGATCTGCGCTTTGGCGCGCTGATGGCCGAGCGTCTGGATGTGCCGGTGTTCTTTGATAACGACGGTAACCTCGCGGCGCTGGCCGAGCACCGGGTCGGCGCGGGTCGCGGCACCCAGCAGATGCTCTTCATCGGGCTTGGCACGGGAATCTCCGGCGGCATCATCATCAACGGCGAGCTGTACCGCGGCTGGATCGGGTCTGGTGGTGAGCTCGGCCACATGGTGTTGGACATGGACGGGCCACCCTGTCAGGGTAACTGCCCAAACCATGGCTGCTTTGAGGCTTTGGCTTCCGGCACGGCATTGCGGCGGGAGGCGCTACGGGTCGCGCAGCAGGAGCCTGACTCCGCGCTGGGACGGGCGCTGCGAGCCGGTCGCCAGATCGACGGCGCACTTGTCACCGAGCTGGCGCACGACGGTGACGCGGCTGCCGTTTCGGTGATGGAGCTGATTGGCACCCGTCTGGGCGTTGCCCTGGCCAGCTACACCAACATCTTTAACCCGGAGCGGATTGTCGTCGGCGGCGGTGTGATGGCTGCTGGCGAGATGCTGCTCAGACCCGCGCGAGCGGAGCTCATGAAACGGGCGCTGCCACCGGCACGTGACAACGTCACGGTTGTGGCCGCGGAATTTGGCGCCGACGCGGGCGTGGTCGGTGCCGCGGCGCTGGCGTTTGACGGTCTGGGTCAGCGAGCGAAACTGGCGTGATGGCCAGCTCCGGCAGGCTTGTCATCTGCCCGACCCCGATCGGGAACGTCCAGGACATCACGCTGCGCGTGCTGGCCGCCCTGCGTGAAGCTGAGACGATCGCCTGTGAGGACACGCGGCGCACCGGTGTGCTGCTCAAAAACTACGGAGTTTCGGCCAGGCTGGTCAGCTACTACGAGCAAAACGAGCACGCCCGTACCGCCGAGCTGGTGGAGCGGATAGAGGCTGGTGAGGTCGTTGCACTGGTCTGTGATGCCGGCACCCCGCTCATCTCCGATCCAGGCTTTGTGCTGGTGCGCGCGTGCGTGGCGGCTGGTCTTGAAGTGCAGGTGCTACCCGGCCCGAGCGCCGCGCTGGCAGCGCTTGTGGCCAGCGCCATGCCAGCCGACCATTGGCGGTTTGTGGGCTTTCTGCCGCGTAATCGTGCCGAGCTTGAAAAGGTCTTCCGAGCCACAGAGACGGTCGTTGCCTTCCAGTCGCCGCGCCGGGTCGCGGCGTCGCTGCGGGTGCTGGCAGGGCTTGACCCGGCTCGTCCGGTCGCGCTGTGCCGGGAGCTGACCAAGGTTCATGAAGAGGTTGTCCGTGGCAGCGCCGCCCAGCTCGCCGACCGCTACGAGCAGCAGCCTCCACGCGGTGAGGTCGTGCTGGTGGTTGGCCCGGCTGCGCAGCAAAGCCCCGCGGATCTGGCCGCACTTCAGGAGGCGGTGCGTAAGCTGGTTGCCTCGGGCGCCAAGCCGCGTGTTGCTGCGAGCGTCGTGGCTGAGCTTTCAAAAACCAGTGCAAACGAGCTCTACAAGGCACTGACCGGCAACTCCTCCTAGTCTCTGCAGCAGATGGCCTTCTACATCACCACCGCGATCGACTATGTCAACGGCCAGCCGCACCTCGGCCACGCCTACGAGAAGATCTCGACCGACATCCTGGCACGGCACATGCGCCAGCGCGGTGAGGACGTCTTTTTTTTGACAGGCGTTGACGAGCACGGCGAGCCGGTTGCCGATGCGGCCCACGCGCAGGGGATCCACCCGCAGGAGCTTGCCGACCGCAACGCCGCCCGTTTCAAGGCTCTGCTGCCGCAACTGAACATCTCAAACGACTTTTTCATCCGCACCACTGACGCCGCGCATGAGCGCCGCGTCCAGGAGGTGCTGGAACGCATCTATGACAACGGCCATGTTTACAAGGGTGTCTATGAGGGCTGGTACTGCCCTCGCTGCGCCGATTTCAAGACTGACAGCGAGGTCGCCGACGGCAACCGCTGTCCGATCCATGAGATCCAGCTGATCCGCGAGCAGGAGGAGAACTGGTTCTTCAGGCTCTCAACCTTCCAGGCGCCGCTCGAGGAGCTCTACCTGTCCCGCCCGGATTTTGTGATGCCGCTGCGCGCCTATCACGAGGCCCAGGCGTTCCTTGCTGGAGGGCTCCAGGATCTTTCGCTCACGCGCGCCAAGCTGAGTTGGGGAATCACCGTTCCGTGGGATCCCACGCACGTTTTCTACGTGTGGTTTGACGCACTGCTGAACTACTACACCGCGCTCAGCTACGCCCGGCCCGGCACCGATCTCACCGGCCGTTACTGGCCGGCCACGTTCCATGTGATCGGCAAGGACATCCTCAAGTTCCACACGATCTTCTGGCCGGCGATGCTGATGGCGGCCGAGCTGCCCGTGCCCGAGCACGTCTTTGTGCACGGTTTTTTGATGGGCGAGGACGGTCGCAGGATGAGCAAGCTCTGGGGTAACGTGCTGGACCCCTTTGAGGTGCTCGAGGCCTATGGGGCGGACGCGCTGCGCTTTTATCTGGCGCGCGAGGTGGTCTTCGGCTCCGACGGCAATGTCGGAACACACGGGCTTGGCGTCCGCTACGAGACCGAGCTGGCCAACGAGTACGGCAACCTTGCCAGCCGCACGGTCGCGATGATCCGCCGCTACCGAGACGGCAACGTCCCGCACACCGCATGCGATCCAGAGGTGGTGGCCCAGTTCGACGGTCTCGCCGAGCGGGTCGCCGAACTCTTTGACCGGGCTGAACCCACCCATGCGCTGGACATGATCTGGCAGCGCGTCCGCTTCCTGAACCGCTACGCCGAGGAGCGACAGCCTTGGCAGCTTGCCAAGGATCCGGACCGCGCCGCGGAGCTTGACAGCACACTCACCTCTCTGTTTGAGGGTGTGCGGCTTGTCTCGGTGCTGCTTTACCCCTACATCCCGGCGAGCGTTGAGAGGCTGCTTGGCGCGTTCGGGGTGCCCGACACCTCCTATGACTCCGCGCATCTCTCCGCCGCCGGCCCGCTGGCCGGCGGCGTCGCCCTGCCGGCCCTTGAGCCGCTCTTTCCTAAACGGGAGCGCAGATCATGATCGATTCGCACACACATCTGGCTAGCTGCCAGCAGGATGACGAGGAGCTCCTGGCCGCCTGCCGCCAGGCTGGCCTGACACGCCTGGTGACGGTTGGCACGAGCGTCGAAACATCGCGTTTGGCGGTGGTGGCTGCCGAACGGTTTTCCGACGTCTATGCGGCTGTTGGCCTTCATCCCAACGACAGCGCCGGGTTCTGCGACGCTGATTACGCCGCCATCGAGGAGCTCGCCAGGCATCCGCGTTGTGTGGCGGTTGGCGAGACGGGCCTTGACTATTTCCGTGACCATGCCCCTCGTGACCGGCAGGCGGTGGCGTTCCGGGCGCAGATTGACATCGCCCGTGAGGTCGGCAAGCCGCTGATGATCCACACGCGGGAGGCCGACGATGACACGATCGCGATGCTCAGCAGGTATGCGGCTGACCTGAAGGTGATCCTGCACTGCTTCTCGATGGGCGAGCGCATCGACGAGTGCCTGGCGCACCCCAACTGGTGGATCTCCTTTGCCGGCAACGTCACCTATCCGAAGAACGGGTCGCTGCGCACCGCTGCGTTGAAGGTCCCGGCGGATCGGCTGCTGGTGGAGACGGACGCTCCGTGGCTCTCACCACAGTCGCTGCGCGGCACAAAGAACGTGCCCGCCAACGTGGTCATCACCGCCCAGGCGCTGGCGCAGGAGCGCCGCGTCAGTTACGAGGAGTTCAACACAGCGGTGGAGGCGGCCGCAACGGCAGTGTTCGGCTGGTGAGGGCCGGGCCGTGGTGAAGCTCGGCCAGAACTTCCTGATCGACCGCAACATGCTTGACGTGGTGCAGCGTTTGTCGAAGCTCTCTGACCAGGACGTGGTCTTGGAGGTCGGCGGCGGTTCCGGGATGCTTTCGCAGCGCTTGGCGCAGCGCGCACGGTTCGTGCACATCGTCGAGCTGGACCGGACGCTTGAATCAAACCTGCAAGGGCTGCTGGCGGGGTCCCAGAACGCGCAGCTGCATATGGCCGACGCGCTGTCGGTCGACCTTGCCGCCTTTGAGCCTAAACCCACGAAAATGATCGCCAATTTGCCCTACGGTGTGGCTGCGACCGTGATTCTGCGGACCGTGGCGGAGCTACGAAGCATCCAGAGCTGGGTGGTGATGGTCCAGCGTGAGGTGGGGGAGCGGTTCGCGGCAGCTTCCGGAACGCCCGCCTACGGCGTGCCCTCGGTGCTTGCGCAGCTGGACTGCGAGGTGCGGATCCTAAGACCGGTCAGCAGGCAGGTGTTCCGTCCGGTGCCGAACGTTGACTCGGTGCTGCTGGGGCTCGTGCGCCGAGGCGAGCAGCGCTCCAGCCCGGCGGTCAACAGGCTGGTGCGGGACGCCTTCCGCCACCGGCGCAAAGCGCTTGCCGGGTCGCTTGCGCTGTGCGACGGCCGGGAGATGGTGCGCGAGCGCGCTCGTGCTGCGCTGGTGCAGATGGGGCTGCCGCCGGATGCTCGCGCCGAGCGGCTCTCACCGCAACAGTTTGTGGAGCTTGCCCGGAGGCTTGATGGACACTGAGCTGCGGTTGCGAGTGCTGGCCCCCGCCAAAGTCAATCTGGCGCTGTTTCTTGGGCCGACGCGAGCCGACGGGCGCCACCAGCTGGTGACCGTCTTTCAGTCGCTTTCACTCAGCGACCAACTGGACGTAACAGCCCTGGATACGAGCGTTGACGAGGTTAGCTGTCAACCTCTGGTTGAGGGTGAGAATATTGTGGTTAGGGCGATTGAGGCGCTGCGCGCCCACGGCTGGGATGGCCCCGGCCTGAGGATTGCCATATCCAAGCGGATTCCGGTTGCCGCTGGCATGGCGGGTGGCTCCGCGGACGCGGCAGCAGCGCTGCGTGCGGCGATGGCGATCCTTCCCGGACGGCCGGAGGAGCTGGATGCGATCGCTGCGGAGCTGGGCGCCGATGTTCCAGGCCAGCTGCTGCCTGGGACAGCCCTTGGCGTCGGGGCCGGTGAGGTGGTGGAGCACTTTGAGCCGCTCGCTGAACACGCCTACGTGGTGGTGCCCGCACCGTTTGCGCTTGCCACCCCGGATGTCTACCGGGAGGCCGACCGGCTTGGCCTGCCGCGCCGTGAGGATGAGTTGCGTGAACGCTATGAACGGTTGGCCCAGGTGCTCAAGCCAGGTGTGCGCCTGCCGGCTGGGCTGCTGACCAACGACCTTCAGCCGGCCTCGGTCTCGCTGTGCCCATGGTGCGCGGGAGCGCTCGATGCGGTTCGCCAGAGCGGTGCAGACCACGTCATGGTGTCAGGTTCCGGACCGACGGTTGTGGGTATCTGGTGGGGTGCACACGCGCAGCAGGCGGCGCAACATGCCGCCCGCGCACTGGCGGGCCGCTACCCTCGGACGGTGGTTGCGCGTCCGGTTGACGCGCAATACGCGCTACCCGCGTTAACCTGATTGCTCACAAGATGACCAACAGCCAGGTGACATACCTTGTTGGCGCGGGATGCGCTGTGATCGCGCTGGGCGCGTTCATCACCCTGGTGCTGGCGCCGGCTCTGCAGAGCTTCAGGCGGGCCTGGGAGAGGATCGCGGTGATCGTGCTCTCCGGGTATGTGTTCGCCGCTTTGGTGGGCGGTGGTGTTCTGCTCGGTGCGTGGATTGTCCTGCAGTGGCCCAGGTGGTTCTGACGCAGATGGCCAGCGGTGGCGCGGACGGCGGGATGTCTGCGTCCGGCCCGGATCTGTCCGCGCTCGCCCAGATCACAGGGGCGGTTCAGCGTGGCGCCGGGCTGCCGGAGGTTCTGCGCGCAGCCGCGCGCGCGCTGGACACCAGCCTGGTCCTGATCGACCGGTCCCTGTCGATCCTCGCGGTTGCCGCACGTTCGCCAGCCGATGAGCGGTCGCTGATGCGTGACGGCGACGACGTCAGATCTGTCGAGCTGAAGTTCGCCGACACCGCGGTCGGCCAGCTGCGGATGCGCGTTGGGGACATCGCTTTCGAGCCTTCCATCCTGAACCTCGTGACCACGTTGATCGCCTCGGAGGTGGAGCGCGTGCGGGCGCCGGAACGCGCCTCAGAGGCGGCCGCTGTCAGCTTTCTGCGGGCGGTTCTGGCCGGCGGGATCGCGGATCTGGGGGACCTGCTGGCGCGCGGCAAGGAGCTTGGCATCGATCTGTCGGGTGGCGGCTCGGTGCTGGTCGCACGGGCGCATCCCCGTAGCGCCACCGGTGAGGACTGGCGCAGGCGTCTGGTGGCGCTGGTTGGACGCAGCGCCCGCTCGGTCTCACCGGGATCGATCGCCGCCGCCAGCGAAACTGACGCCGGAACGATCCTCGTGATCATCCCGGACGCGGACGGCGACGTCGGCCGGAGGGTCTCGGCGGCGGTGCTGCGTGAGCTCGAATCAGGGCTTGCCGGTTTTGTGTTTGCGATCGGCCGTTCACGCCGCGTGACGGACGCTCGCGAGCTGGCACGAGCGTCCGATGAGGCGATGCTCGCCGCCAATGTCGTGGAGGCTGAGCCCGAGTCCGAGCTGGCGTTTGAGGCAACCGGCACCTACCAGCTGCTGCTGCCCTACATGAGCGATCCGGCCGAGCTGCGACGCTTCTACTCCGACACCGTGCAACCGCTGGTGCTCTATGACGAGCAGTACGAAACCGACCTGCTGGGCACGCTGGCCGCGTTTCTGGAGTGTGACGCCAACGTCAACGCCACCGCCGCGCGTCTGATCACCCATCGGCACACGGTCCGGTACCGTTTTGAGCGAGTGCGGGAGCTGACCGGGCTTGATGTCCAGTCGACCGACGGGCGTGAGAAGCTGTCGATGGGTCTCAAGGCGATGCGGATGCTGGGCATCGCTGCGCCGCGGGGGCCTGCCACTGAACCCGGCGCGGGCGGAGGCCGCGTACCAAGATGACTCGCATAGGACTCATTACCGGCTCCGGCACCTACGAGCTGCCGGGTCTCAGCGGCGCCCGTAGTACGCGCGTCGTGACGCGCTTTGGCGACGTGGAGGTCAACCACGGTGACTGGCATGGCCTTGAGGTCCTGCACATTGCGCGCCATGGGGTCGGCCACATCCGCCTTTCCAGCGCCGTCAACCACCGTGCCAACGTCACGGCGCTGAAAGCACTCAGAGCGGACTGCGTGATCGGCATGACCGTCTGCGGCGCGATTGATCCGATGCTCCAGCTCGGCTCGCTGGTGATCTTCGACGACTTGCATTTCACTGCCAACCGCCTGCCCGACGGATCGCTTTGCACGCTCTTTGACGAGATTGGGGCAGCTGAGCGTGGCCACTGGGTCTATCATGGCAGCCCGTTCAGCCCCGGCCTGCGTGAGCTGTTGGCTCAGGCGGCGAGCGCTGGCGGCGACGTCTTTCAGGCGGGCGGCGTCTACGGGCACGTCGACGGCCCACGCTTCAACACGGCGGTGGAGATCGCCCAGCTGGCAGCGGCCGGTGTGTCGGCGGTCAGCCAAACCGGTGGACCCGAGGCGGTGCTGTGCGGGGAGGCGCTGCTGCCGTTCGCGCTGGTCGGTTACGTGACTGATTACGCCAACGGCGTCAAGCCCGATGATCCGACCTCACCGGAGAAGCTGCTTGAGCTGATCGGGCACGCGCGAAGCGCGTTCCTTAACCTTCTGGAAAGCGCTCTGCCGCTGATCTCCATTGGCGCCGGGACGATCAAGCCCGTCGGCACGGTGCTGCGTTCTGGATGAAGCGTCCGTGAACGATGGTCTGAGGGCTGTGGCACCAGCGGTGATGATCATGACCCGCGTGCCACGTCGCGGGGAGGTGCGCCACGCCCTCGAACCGCTGCTTGGCCTGGACGGCTGTCTGGCGTTGCACACTGCGCTACTCGTGGAGGCGGTGCGCTGGGCGCGGCAGATCTCGCCGCGCGAGATTTTTATTGCGCACGAGCCCGCCGACGGCGGCCGTGAGCTGGCATCTCTGCTGGGGCCGGGCGTCACACTGTTCCCGCAGAACGGGGAGGGGATCGCCGGACGGGTTGCGGACGGGCTGATCCGTGTGAGCGCGCACTCGCAAGGGCCGGTGTTCGTAATCTGGCCGGACCTTCCCCGCTTTCATGCAAGTGACGCGCGCTCCGCATCGGCCGATCTTCAAGGCGGCGCCGACCTGGTGCTCGGTGCAGCCTTTGACGGCGGTTACTTCATGATCGCGCTGGCGCGTCCGCTACCGAAGATCTTCACGCTCGGCGAGCAGTTCTGGCGTGGCCCCGACTCGTTCATGCGGCTGATGGCAGAGTCTGCGCGCCAGGGCTTGGATGTCGGCATGCTGCCAGTGCAGCGGACCATTCACGGGCCAGCCGACCTGCGGGCGGTTCTGGCTGACCCGCTGCTGCCCGCATCGATCGCCGCTCTGGTGCGCAGGCATCTGGTGGTTTGAACGGCACTGGCTGGGTCCAATACCGCAAACTGGTGTCCGGTCGTAACCGTTCGCGTCGTTTGTTGGCTGGGCGGGCTGTCGGCACGATGGTCGCGGCGCAGACCGGCGGGCGTGACTGCTAGCGGTGTGCGGGGGAGTCAGGATGCGCAAACTGCGCGCCTGAAAGCCGGTTTGTGCATCTGATGCCGAAAACCGGCGGGTTTTTGCGCAAACTGGCTTTGCGCTGCGCAGTTTGTGCATTTGATGTCGGCGGGCTCAGGCAGTCAGCGCAACACGGGGCAGTATGACGGTCAGCCGGGACGACCGTCGTTGCGCAGCCGTGCGCGTAGCGTGAGGCGTAGCTGCCGACGGTTTCATTTACGCGTCTGCGGTCGGGGTGGCGAACAGCTCAGCCATTTTCTGTGCCGGGCTCGCCCCGCGCGGCCAGCCAATGACTCCAGGGTCGGCCTTCACGCCCCAACGCACGCGCAAGCTGGTAGCATAAAAGTATGACCACCTCCAAGGTTTCGATTTCTCTTGACCCGGTGGTTGCCGAACGCGCCCGGATGGACATAGCTGCGGGGCGAGCGAAATCGCTCAGCGCCTGGCTCAATGACGCCGCACGAGTGCGCCTGGAACGCGACGAGCTGGGAGACGTGCTAGCCGAGATCTTGGACAGCGCCGGCGGTCCACTCACTCCAGCAGAGCTCGCTGCTGCACGCCAACGGCTCGCCGAAGCAGAGCCGCGTTGACGCTCGTACTCGACGCCAGTGCGCTCATCGCCCTTGAGCGCGGTGATCGCGCGACCGTCGCCATCGTCGAGGCAGCACGACTCGACGGTCGTGCGCTCGTCGTCCCTGCGGGCGTGGTAGCCCAGACATGGCGAGACGGCTCACGCCAGGCTCTCCTCGCACGCCTGCTCAACGCCACCGACCTCGCGGTCGAGGCACTAACGGATGAGATCGCCAGAGCAACCGGCCTCTTGTGCGGCGCGACCGAAACCAGCGACATCGTCGACGCCTCGATTGTCATCGCCGCGCGCAGACACCACGCGACGATTGTCAGCTCCGATCGCGGCGATCTCACACGCCTTGATCAGACCCTCGCGATCATCGACTGCTAACCGTCCGCTCGAGAGCCGTGGCCAACGGGCCGGCAACGGTCCGTCGCCAACGCGGACTCGTCATGCCGGTGGAGTCGCAGGCACCTGACGCAATAGCTGGCACCGGTTAGCAGGTCGTCGTCGCGTCCTTCCTCGGGCTCGCCACGGGCTGGCATGCGCAACAGAGCCGGTTGGGGATCATTCGTTGCGCGATGGCGGAATACGGCGAATGGTCCCGCAAGGGAGCGACTCTGAGCCACGTGACGGCCCGCAAGGAGTATGGGGTTGACGAGCACTTCATCGTCGCTGGCATCAACGCCGGAAAGCTCGAGTACCGCGAAGGCGCAGTCCATGGCAACCCATGCATTCGCGTGCTCAGACGCCAGCTTGAGGCGTACATCGCAGAGGAACTCGGCGACGCCTATCTCGGTCGCTGGCAGGCGAAGACCGAGCTGCGCGAGATCACGCGCGAGATCGCTGGGCTGCGCAAACGACTGGACGAGTTGGAGGGCAGAAGGGCGCAACTCGAACGTCGGGATTGCTCGTAACCGGGAGCCCAGGCCCGTTCGGACTAGACGAAAGCAGCGGCACCAGAGGCAACTCTTGGCCGACGAGTGCTCTCACGATCCGGCACCGTCAATCACGGCTGCTGCTTTGGCGACCAAGCGCGAGTCGAGTCGGTCCTGGTTTTGGCGAGGAGGAGGGAGGACGTGCCGGGATCACGCTGGTTGTGCATTTGCTCTTGCGCGGGTATCCCGACTTGGGGCTGCGTGGTGGTCCCTGACGCGCATCAGTGGTGGTGTCACACTGGTGATACACTTCGCGTTGATGCCGACCAATCATCGCCGTCACGCTGTTACCGAGACCCCGCGCGTTCAGGCTGCGTTGGATGAGCTGCGCCGCGAGCTGGGCACCGACCGGGTTGAGCTCGGAGAGCTGGTTGTGCTTGGCGCTGGCGCCAAGCTTGCGTCGGTGCGCGCCACGCGCACCGACACTGTGAAGCGCCGGGCGCGACTTGCCGATCGAGTACGGGCCCGGCGGCTTGGCGTCGATATTGACGCCGCCGATGAGGTCCGTGCCCGCGGCTGGGCGCGACCGTGAGCACAGGGCTGCTGCTTGACAACTCGGCCTGGGCGCGGCTTGACAGCCCGTCGCTTCCGCAAACGCGGGCCGACGAGATCGCGGGCTGGCTTGAGGAGGGTCGGCTCTCGGTCTGTCTGCCGTTTCTGCTTGAGGCCGGGTACTCGGCGCGTAACGGGCCTGACCACGCCGCACTGATCGGTGATCTGCTCGCGCTCCCGCGCGTGCAGATCGATGACCAGGTCGAGGAACGAGCGCTGGACGCGCAGGCCCAGCTCGCTCGCGTGGGGCATCACCGCATCCCACCCGTGGATCTTCTCATCGCCGCGCTGGCCGACAGCAACGGGCTTGGGGTCCTGCACTACGACAGCGACTACGACCTGCTGGCGCAGAAGACTGACCTGAGCTATCAGAGTGTTTGGCTCGCGGACCGCGGCACTCTCTGAGCCGCTCACACCCGCAGGCGCGCTCAACTCAGGATGGAGGTACCTCGGGCCACCCGCCAAGGTGCCTGGTTAGCGCGGAGTCCTGCACTGGCCATTTGCACACGAAGCTGCAAGACTTCTCTGCCTGAGGACGCTCCTTGCGGAAATAGCTGCCAAGCCGCTGATTCAGCGATTCGCAACGATCGGCGCGGTAGCCGGTGCTGTCATCGGCGGAATCGGCGGACTGATCCGTGGCCTCGAAGTGCATCTCGCGATCGCCTGGTTCGCAGTTGTCGAGCTAGGAGTGCCCGGGGCGATGGCCGGCGGGGTGCTCGGCCTGTGCTGCGGTCTACTTGTGGCGGCGACCCGACGGATCAAGCGTCCCCGACCATCACCTCCTGCCTGAGGCACCTGCGGCTTTGATCCCTGCGCGAGCGTCCTTCAATCCATCCCAAGCGCCCCGGTTTGCGCGGATACGGCGCCTGCCGGGCGACTGCTGGCTGCAGCCCGAAGTGACAGGACCGGGTCTACTCCCTCGGCCAAGACGGCTTGCGTGATGCTCGATGAGGCTCGCTTGGGTGGGCTGACGGTGTCCATGAGCGCCGCTCCCGGCTCGTGGGCGGTGACGCGGATGGGGAAGTGGCCAACCGTCGCGTCTGTTGTGCCTGAGGGGTTCCCCGCCTACGCCCGTTTGTTTCATCCGGCACTGCTGGCCGGCACGTTCCAGCGTGAGGTGCGGTGGAGTGAGGTCGCCGCAGCAAACAGACACGTGGCACACCCCGCGATGGAGTGGGCGTCGATCACCGGTGCATTTCGCTACCTCAACTCCAACGACTCACAACCTGGCATCTGGGACCAACGTCCCGCCGTCGGGACTCTTCCCCAGCACATAGTCCAGGAGTTGGCTGTCACGCTGAGCGGCCATACGCAGACCCCGGACCGCTGCTGCTTTGCGATCTGGGAAGGGTACGACGGCCTTCCGTACCTCGGCGGCCTGAGGCCGCAGCAGCTCGCGGCCCCAAACCGGAACATGATCCTGCTCAGCGGGCCGCTGTCAGCGATGCTCGAAGAGTCGTTTGACGAGGGGTGGTACCGCACCGCCCCGGACCTTCGCCAACCTCATCATTACCGCAGCCCAAGCCTGTGGTGGCCCGAGGACCGGGCCTGGTGCGTCGGCACCGATGTTGACCTCAACAGCAGCTACCTCGGCGCCTCCAAGGAATGCATCGACGCGCTGCTCGCGAATGAACAGCTCGAGATCCTGCCTGTAACGGCCGATCAAAAAATCAGCTTCGACGCCGACACCATCAACCCCAAGCCCGAGGGATCAATCTACGATTAGCGCCCACCTGCCGGAGGCGCCTCGATGAACTCCGGCCACACCCACACGGCCCCGCTTTGTTTCCGTGACGTGACTCTCGGCCGCGCTGACGCCCGGCCAGCTTTGCGCGGAAGGCGTAACTCGCGGACTATCGCGTCCGTGCTCGCGTACGCGCGACCGACGCGATGCCTTTGGCGACGAATCGTGTTTGGGTGTCAGCAGCCTGTGGCGTCACGCAGAGTTCGGCACGCTTGTGCCATTCGATGTGATGACAGCTGGACGATTTGACGGCGGAAGCTGGATCGGGGAAGGGTGTGGACGTTGTCGAAGTTCACAACGCAATCGCTGGGCACGCCGTCGTGCTCCGCGGTTAGAGCGAACTCGCTGACGAGCCCACGCCTCGTTCTGGTCAGTGCCGCGACGACCACACTGCCGATCCGGTCGGCCACCGGGTCTCGCGTGAGCACGAGCACCGGCCGATCCCCGCCCGGCGTCGCCGCGAACCAGATCTCACCTCGCTGCATCGTCCCAATCCGACCAGTCCTCGGCTGGACCCCAGTCGGCAACCGCCTCCAGCGACCGTTCAGTCTCGGTCGCCGGCTGCTGCTGCCATCGCTCGGCGTCGGCTTCCCCGCTCAGAACCACGAGATGGCGATGAAGCGCATCACGCAGGATCTCAGAGCGGTCAACGCCCAGTGCGTCGGCCCAGTGCTGAACGGCGTCTGCCTCTTCATCCGGGACACGAAAGCTAAGCATCGTCATACAGCTAACGATACAGCGTATGACAAGCCGGTCACGCGAGCGCGTTCACGACCCCGGCGCACGACCGGGCACGATCGCGTTGGCGACGACGAGCAGTTCGGGCGCGGCGCGCAGGAAGTAAAAGCTGAGAGATGGGCAACGGCTCTCTCGACTTCAAGGTTAGGATCGCCGTCCGTAGCGACGACGTCGCCGTTGCGTACCTGCGGTCGCTGTGGACGGGTGTGAACTTGGACCCGGTGTTCGAGAAGCGCCTGTCGGATTGGCTTGCCACCGAAGGTGACCGGAGGACCACTTGGCTCGCGTAGGTAGGGCACGACGCTATCGGGATGGCCTCCCTTTTTGAGTACCGGCGCATGCCGCGCCCAGGACGCGACGACTCCCGCTGTGGATACCTCAGCAACATGTTCGTCCGCGACGAATTCCGGAACCGGGGAGTCGGATCAGCACTGCTTTCCCCGATCGTGATCACTGCCGACGAGCGCGCCTACACCCGGATCGTGCTCTCCCCAAGCGAGCGGGCCGTCCACTTCTACCAGCGAGCCGGATTCGTTGTTCCCGACAACCCGACGGCCGGTGATCCTCTCCTCCTCCGATCTGCTCGGCGTACCTGACCCCATCCGCCGGGCTATTTGCTTCCAGGCGTGGCGCCAGGCCGAGCCCGCGAGAGCAAAGGCGACCAGGTGCGAGTCAAGTATCTCGCCGTCCACGGGCTCTCCGGCGAGATCCGCGAGGCCAACAGCTACTACGAGGATCCGCACCACAGCGTGGGACGGTTCGATTTCGTGATGGCGAACCCGCCGTTCAACGTCGACAAGATCGACAAGGCCAAGCTCGAGGGCGACCGGCGCTTTCCCGCAGTCCCGAGGGCCGACAACGGCAACTACATCTGGATTCAGATGTTCGCCACCGCGCTCAACGAGCAAGGACGCGCCGGGTTCGTCATGGCGAACTTCGCCTCGGACGCCCGCCACAGCGAGGCGGAGATACGACGAAAGCTGATCGAGGACCGTCTCGTGGACGTGATGGTCGCGATCGGGCCGAACTTCTTCTACACGGTGACATTGCCAGTCACCCTGTGGTTCCTTGACCGCGGTAAAGCGGGAACCGCCAGGGCAGACCAGGTTCTCTTCATCGACGCCCGGAAGGTCTTTCGTCAGATCGACCGAGCACATCGGGACTTCACTGAAGAGCAGATCGAGTTTCTCGCGAACATCGTCCGCGTGTATCGCAGCGCGGAGCCGGAGTTCGCGGCTGGCACAAGAGAGTCATTCAGCGAGCGATTCCCGAGCGGCACCTACGAGGACGTGGGCGGGTTGTGCCGGGTGGCAACCGTCCCGGAGATCGAGGAGCAGGGTTGGAGCCTGAACCCGGCCGTTATGTCGGCACAGACGCGGAGGATCTCGACGATGAGGTATTCGAGGATAGGCTCGCTGCAGCACAGATCGAACTTCGAGACCTCTCAGCGAAGGCCGCAGGACTTGAGGCGGGCATCGACAACGTGCTCTCGCAGATGCTCCAGCGCTGACTGGAACATCAGCGTTCCGGTCAGCCAACGTCTCTAACACATGTTGCCATTTGCGTTAGAGACGACTAGGGTCCATGACGTGGACGTAACGGACTTCCCTCGATCAATCTTCGGTGAGGCACGGCGAACGATCGGCCCACACTCGTATGTCGCCTACTTCCCAGCACCGGTGCCACGGAGCTTGGAGTTGCCGGCGAGACTGGTGCCCCTGTTGGCGGACGCAGAGGCTGCCCTCGGCCGTCTTGCCGGGGTGGGGCAGCTGCTACCCAACCCGCATCTGCTGATCCGCCCTTACCTCTTGAGGGAGGCGGTCGCCTCTACGATGATCGAGGGTACGCAGGCGTCTCTGGCTGAGATCTTTGAGCTAGGCGCCGCCGGTGAACAACCCAACGCGGACGTTGAGGAGGTCCTGGCGTACGTCGACGCGATGGAATGGGCGGTGACGCAGGCGCCAACCCTGCCCATCAGCAACCGCATGCTGCTTGAGACACACCGCCGACTACTGAGCGGGGTACGCGGGGCAGAGCGTCGCCCAGGCGAGTTCAGGAGCACTCAGAACTGGATTGGCCAGCCCGGCTCGACGCTCGAGACCGCCGGCTTCGTCCCCCCGCCGCCAGACGTTCTCGCCGATGCGCTTGCCGATTGGGAGCGCTTCGCGAATGAGCAGCCTGAGATGCCGCAGCTCGTGCAGAACGCGCTGCTGCACGTCCAGTTTGAGACGATCCATCCATTCCTCGACGGCAACGGGCGGCTTGGTCGTCTGCTGCTCGTCCTCTTCCTGATCGCGCGCGGTCGTCTGACCGCTCCGCTGCTGTATCTCAGCGCGGGAATCGAGAAGGAACGAGACCGGTACTACAACGCGCTTCGGGCGACGCGCGCCGAAGGTGACGCCATCCCATGGGTCGAGCTCTTCCTCGAAACCGTTCGAGCCCAGTCAGTCGATGCGGTTGCTCGGGCGGAGAGGATCATCGAACTGCGCGAGCGGTACCGCGCCACAGCAACTGAACTCGGGAATCTCAACGCGGTTCAGGTCGTGGACCTCGTCTGTGAGAACCCGATCGTCACGACGAGACTCCTCGAAGCGCGACTTGGTGTCACCCGGCCGACAGCACTGAGGCTCCTGCGGCAGCTGGAAGGTGCGGGCGTCCTTCAAGAGCTACGTCAGGGAGCTAGAGGGCAGCGTCGATACGTTGCCCGCGAGCTGATGGATGTGGTCACCACTGACGAACTAGGCGATCGGTGAGCGACTGGCGCGACACCACCCTCGGTGAAGTGTTGACGCTCCAGCGTGGGTTCGACCTCCCGGCGCGAGACCGCGTCGACGGCCCGTACCCAATCGTGTCCTCCTCCGGCGTCACGGGTTTCCACGCGGTCGCCAAGGTCCAGCCTCCAGGCGTCGTGATCGGCCGATACGGCTCGCTGGGTTCGGTTCATTGGATAACGGAGCCCTATTGGCCGCACAACACTGCGCTCTGGGTCAGAGACTTCAAGGGCAACGACCCGCGCTTCGTCAGCTACCTGCTGCGAACGATTAGCCACGATGGCTCGGCCGCGGCAGCCGTGCCGGGAGTCAACAGAAATCATCTACACCGTCTCCCTGTGCGAGTTCCGGGGCCGGCCGTTCAGCGGCGTATTGGAGCGATCTTGGCAGCGTTTGACGAGCTGATCGCGATCAACGAGCGGCGCATCGAGCTGCTTGAGGACTTCGCCCGCACGATCTACCGCGAGTGGTTCATGCGTTTCCGGGCTCCCGGAACGATGGCTGTCGGAGACGGCGGACTGCCGAGCGGCTGGACCGTTGCTCGGCTCGGTGACGTCGCAACGCTCAAGTACGGCAAGGCACTACCAGCTGGAAAGCGTAGGCCGGGTCCGGTCGCAGGCTTCCTGAACGCCGACGGCGGAACGCTACTCATCGGCGTCAGGGACGAAGGCACCCCCATCGGGCTGAACCACGACCTCGCTCTCGTCAGACCTCCAAACGTCGACGGACTGATCAACTGGCTCACGACACACCTGATCCGCGCCCTCAGGCACACACCGGCCGCGCGAGCCTACGCGCACATCGAGGAAGTCCGAGGCGTTCAGATCTGTCGAGTCGACGTTGCCGCGTCGTCGCAGCCGGTTACGGCAACGATGAGCGACGGGACCGAGAAGTTCTGGGTCCGGATGAACAACAGCACCAGGGCGTTGCCTGAGATCGAAATCGAGGACTACTGCCGCGCTCGCTGGTTATGATCTCCTCAGCGGCCCGGCCTTACTGAGAGCGCCTGGTACACCGTCGACATCCGTCCCTACTGGCTGGGGGACGAGGACTCGAACCCCGATTCCCGGGACCAAAACCCGATGTATTGGCCAGTTATACGATCCCCCAGCGGAACGCGAAATCTACCAGTCCGGCCGCTTGCGTCGCTCGCTCAGGCGTCTTGGTGCAATTGTGCGACCACGTAGCTGCCGATCGCCAGTGATGAGGTGGCAGCTGGGGAGGGGGCGTTGCGGACCAAAGTCAAGCCGCCGACCGTGGTGATCCGGAAGTCATCCACAAGCGACCCGTCGGGGTCCAGCGCTTGCGCTCGCACCCCGGCCGGCGCGGGCACCACGTCGCTGGCGGTCAAGGACGGGATGAAGTCGCGCGCACGGGCGATGAAGGCCCGCTTGGAAAAAGAGCCCCACATTTCGCCTGCGCCCATCCGCCAGTTCTTGACAGCCAGCTTGCGGAACCCCTCAGAGCTGAGAATGTCAATCAGGTCGGTGGCAGAGAAGTCGGTGCGCCTGTAACCCTCGCGTTTGAACGCAAGGACCGCGTTGGGACCGATGTCAACGCCACCATCCACACGGCGGGTGAAATGCACTCCCAAAAACGGGTAGGTGGGATCGGGGACCGGGTAGATCAGGCCTCTGACCAGGTCGGTGCGGCTGGCAATGAGTCTGTGGTACTCACCTCGGAACGGCACGATCCGCGGTTCGCGATCCTCGCCGGCAAGGTGTGCGAGGCGGTCTGCTTGAAGTCCGCCGCACACGATCAGCCGGTCAAAGACGAGCTCCTCTCCGAGCTGGCTGCTGACCCTGATCTCAGCGCCGACGCGCTTTATGCCGGTCACCTCAAAGCGCAGCCGGACCTTCCCGCCCGCGTCGGTCACATCCTGTGCGTAGGCGCGCGTGACCGCTCGGTAGTCAAGAATCGCGGTGCTCGGTGAATGCAGCGCTGAGACGCCTTTCACGTGTGGCTCGACCTCCGCCATTTCCGGTGGGCTCAGTCTGCGCAGACCGGGGACGCCGTTGGCGGTCGCGCGGCGCTGCAGCTCGTCAAGCCTGCCAAGTTCAGAGTCCTCACGCGCAACAATCAGCTTGCCGCACTCAACGTAAGCGATCCCCTTGGCCAAGCAGTAGTCTTTCAGCAGCCCGATCCCCTGGCGGCACAGCCGCGCTTTCAGAGAACCGGGCGCGTAGTAAACGCCAGCGTGAGCCACGCCACTGTTGTGGCCGGTCTGGTGCGCGCCGACCTCATCCTCCTTGTCCAGCACGGTCAGCAGGATGTCCGGCTGGACCTCGGTCAGCCGGCGCGCGACCGCGAGTCCGACAATGCCGGCACCGACGACGCCCACTCGTGATGCCGGCATTGGCTTTTACCTTGACGCCCGGATGGCCACCGTCTTGACGCGTGTGTAGAAGCGCAGAGCCTCCAGACCCTGTTCCTTGAAGGGGGAGCCGGAGTCGCCAAAACCGCCAAACGGTTCGTGCACGTCCCAGCCCGGCGTGGGCAGGTTGACCGCCACTTGGCCGGTGTCGACCTCGGCGGCAAAGTGGGTGGCTGCGGCGATATCACGTGTGAACACGGCGGCTGACAGCCCGTAATCCGAGTCGTTGGTCGCGGCTATCGCTTCGTCCAGACCGTCAACCTCAAGCACCGCGATCGCCGGACCGAACACCTCCTCCCGCCAGATCGCCATATCCCGTGTGACCTCGGTGATCACGGTCGGCTCCACATAACAGCCGTCCGCCAGGGCCGGGTCGCTCGGGGTGCCGCCGCCGACAACGATCTGGGCGCCCTGCTGCCGAGCCCGGTCCATGTGACCGAGCACCTCAGCCTGGTGTCCGCGGCTGACCAGCGGCCCCATCCCGGTCTCCGGGTCAAGTCCCGGCCCGAGTTTGATGGCGTTGGCGGCCGCAACCAGCTTTGCGATCAAGGCCTCGGTGACCGGACGCTCAACAATCACGCGGCTGGTGGCGGTGCAGCGCTGGCCGGTCTGCCCAAAGGAGGCGAAGCTGATCGTCTCCGTGGCCAGGTCAAGGTCCGCGTCTTTGAGCACGACACTGGCGTTCTTACCGCCCATCTCGGTCTGCAGCCTGACATTACGCCCGCCCAGGTCGGCGTTCAGTTGCATGCCTACACTTGTTGAGCCGGTGAAGGTGACGGCCGCCAGGCGACGGTCGGCGATCAGAGCTTTGGCGATCCGCGAGGACCGGCCGGTGGCGGTGCCGAGCACGCCCGCCGGAAGCCCGGCGTCGTGCAGCGCGGCGGCCAGGTGGTAGATCGCGATCGGCGTCTCAGACGCCGGCTTCAGGATCGCGGAGTTTCCGGCGATCAGTGCCGGCGCGAGCTTGCGTGCCGGTGTCAGCAGAGGATCGTTCCAGGGTGTGATGATCAGAACGATGCCAACCGGCTCATTGTGAACCTGGACGCTGACGTCCGGACGCGCGTCGGCCAGCAGGGTGCCGATCGGAAACCGCGCAAACGACGCGTAATACTCAAGAAAATCAGCGGTTTTCAGAACCTCAAAGCTCGCCTCACCCAGAGTCTTGCCCATCTCGCTGATCAGGTCTCGCACAATCGTGTCGGCGCGCTCGCGGATCAGCTTGGCGGCATCGACCATGATGCGGGCCCGTTCGAGGTGGTTTGTGCGGCGCCAAATATGGGCACCCTGTTCGGCGGCGTCGTACAGCGCGGCAATGTCGTCGGCGCCCATGGCAGGCACGTTGCCAACAACTCGTTTGACATTGCTGGGGTCTGTGACCTCCAGCAGGCCCTCGGTCCCGCTGTCCACCCACTGGCCGCCCGTTAGGTTGGGGTAAGTCAAAGTTGAGGACATAGAGAGATTGTCACACAGCCTCTGGTGGGAGGGGCTGCCAGTGGCAGTTTTTTGGACGTTCAGGTGTTCTGCACCCAGTTACGGGAGGGGGAGATAGCCGAGTCGGCGCACAACGGACCACTGCACTAGCATTCGCCTCTCAGTGAGCGCGCCCGTCGTTGTCATCCTCGCGGCCGGACAGGGAACTCGCATGCGGTCGGCAACGCCCAAACTGCTGCACCCGCTCTGTGGCCGTACACTGATCGGCTGGGTGGTGGAGGCTGCGCGTGGCGCCGGCGTCAGCAGGATCGTCGTGGTCGACGGACCCGGGGAGCAGCTGCGCCGTGAGCTTGCCGAAGACGTGGTCACCGTTGTCCAGCAGCGAGCGCTGGGCACTGCGGATGCGCTGCGTGCCGCCGGTGAGGTTCTGCCGCCCGACACCACCGTCGTGGTGATCAACGGTGACGTGCCGCTGATCCGGCCCGAGACGATCCGCGCGCTGGCCGCAGAACGGGCGGCCACGGGTGCGGCGGCAACGATTCTGACCGCGGTGCTTGAGAACCCGACCGGTTATGGGCGCGTGCTGCGCGCCCGCGACGGCACTGTGCAGCGCGTCGTTGAAACCAAGCGCCTCCAGGATGCCACCGCCGAGCAGCTGCGCGTTCAGGAGATCAACGCTGGCGTGTACGCGTTTGACTCAAACGCCTTGCGCAGCGCGCTGGCGGAGGTTCGCAACAACAACGCTCAGGGCGAGTATTACCTGCCTGACGTGCTGTCCATTCTCAGCGCTGAGGGCAAGAAGGTCACGGCGATGCGTCTCGACGATGTTGCTGAGACGCTGGGTGTCAATGACCGCGTTCAGCTGGCGCAGGTGCGCGCCATCGCCCAGCGTCTGATCGCGGACCGGCTGATGCGCTCAGGCGCAACGATCGTGGACCCCGCCAACACGGTCATCGACTTTGATGTGTCGCTGGCGCCGGACACACGCATTGAACCTGGCAGCGCCCTGCATGGCGCAACGGCGGTTGGCGAGGGCTCGGTGATCGGTCCGCACAGCACCCTGATCGACACGGTCGTGGGCAGCGGCTGCCAGGTCGTGCACTCCTACCTGTCCGGGGCGCGCCTTGACGACGGGGTGTCCGTCGGTCCGTTCGCATACCTGCGGCCGGGCGCCGTCCTGCGGGACGGCGCCAAAGCCGGGACGTTTGTGGAGATCAAGAACTCAGAGGTGGGTGCGCGTAGCAAGGTCCCGCACCTCAGCTACGTTGGCGACGCGACCATTGGGCAGGACACGAACCTGGGAGCGAGCACGATCACCGCCAACTATGACGGTGTACGCAAACATCGGACCGTGATCGGCAACCACGTTCACATAAGCGTCGACACGACGCTCGTTGCGCCCGTGACGGTGGGGGATGACAGCTACACGGGCGCGGGCTCGGTGATCACCAAGGAGGTTCCGGAGGGCGCGCTGGGGATCGCCAGGGCCCGGCAGACCAACATCGGCGGCTATGCCGAGCGGGTCGCGGAGCGCTTGAGAGGGAAGCGAACATGACGCGCGCCTGTCCTGCCGGCGGCGTAGCATCGGTGCCCCGATGAGTTCCCTGCCACCGCCCGTCTGCCCGTCGGAGCTACGCGTCGAGCCTGGCAAGCGGCTGATGCTGTTCTCGGGGCGCGCCAACCGGGCGCTTGCCGCCAAGATCGCAGATCGGCTGGACGTGGAGCTCGGCCAGGCAACGCTGAAGACGTTTGCCAACGGTGAGGTGTACTGCCGGTATGAGGAGTCGGTGCGCGGCGCCGACGTGTTCATCGTGCAGCCCACCTGCGGCAACGTGCATGAGGGGCTTTCCAGCAACGATGCGCTCATGGAGCTTCTCGTGATGGTGGACGCCGCGGTTGGTGGCTCCGCGCACCGTGTGATCGCTGTCTCACCGTGGTACGGGTACTCGCGCCAGGACAAAAAGTCGGCGCCGCGTGAGCCGATCAGCGCTCGTCTGGTCGCACACATGCTGGAAGCGGCCGGTATCGACCAGATCCTCACCATGGATTTGCACTCGGGCCAGATCCAGGGCTTTTTTGAGAAGCCGTGCGACCACATGACCGCGCTTTTGATCCTCACTCAGTACTTTGGTGACCTGGGTCTTGATGACCTTGTGGTGGTCGCCCCGGACGCCGGCCGCGTGAAGCTGAACAAGAACTTTGCCTCCAAGCTCGGCGCTGATCTGGCGATCCTCAACAAGGAACGGCCGCGCCAGCAGGTCGCCGAGATCAACTATGTGATCGGTGACGTGCGCGGCAAGACGGCGGTGATCGTCGACGACATCATCGGCACGGCCGGCACTTTGCGGGCGGCCACGGAGGCGGTCAAGGCGGCGGGCGCTAGACGCGTCTACGCGGCGGCGACTCACGGCCTGTTCTCCGGCTCAGCGTTTGAGAACCTCGATGCCGCAGGGTTGGAGCAGGTCATTGTGACCGACACGGTGCCGCTGCCTCCCGGCGCTCCTGACTACGTCAAGGTGCTCTCCTGCGCGGACCTGCTGACCAGTTCGATCCGCCAGATCTTCACCGACGGCTCGGTCAGCGACATCTTCGGCGGCGAAAACCAGCTGTTCTGACCGGCTGGTGGGGGAAAGCCCGTAAACACTGGGAATCAGGAAGCTGCAAGCCCAGACCCAGTCGGCCTGTCCCGGCCCCTGAGCGCAGGCCCGCATCCAGCCCGCACGCGTCCGTCCGCTCACCTACCGGCAGTGCGGGGAAGGAAATTCCCCGTGGGCGGTGACTATTTCGGTCTTGGCGGCTTGGTTGCGGCTGTGAGCAAACGGCGGTCTGGGCCGGAGCGCTATGGAAGTGTCAGGGATCCGGTTGCGGGGATGGTGTTGCGCGCCACTGCCCGCAACCAAACTCAGCGGCGCTCAACAGCTGGTTTGGTTTCACTGGCTGTGGCAGCGGCCGGGTTTGAGGTTGATCGCGGCCGGTTGGCTGCCGACGTTCTTGATGTTTCGCCGGGGCGTGGCCGTGTTGGCGTTCGGCCAGCCGCGCGAGCGCACCGTCACGCCCGACGTCGTGGCGCAAGCAAGCCGTCACGCCCGACGTCCTGGCGTGCAAGCGCACCGTCGCGCCGGCCGCAAGGGAGTAGTCGCCCGAGCCGCAAGGCAAACCGTCGCCCGAGTCGTGCAGCGACATCAAATGCACAAACCGCGCCGCTTAAAGCCAGTTTGCGCAAAGACCCGTCGGTTTTCGGCATCAGATGCACAAATCGGCTTTCAGGCGTGCAGTTTGTGCATCCTGACCCGGCGGGCTCAGGCAGTGAGCGCAACACGGGGCAGGAATGTGACGGTGCCAGCGCACTCCCTGCCCGCCACAGGCCCGCCCACTCGCGCGCTTGGACCGCCCAGAAACCAGCCTTGCACAAAACCTCAGACAGCACCAACCGGGGGAGCCAAACGGCCCGACGACGATCCACGAGCAGCCAGACCCGACCCTCCAGGCCGGCGGATGAACATGAGGTGCGAGAACCGCACGGACTGTGCCGGTGGCGGCGGGGTAGGGAGAGCGCCAGTCCTGACCGTTCCGTCGCCGGCGCAGATGTGGCTTGTGTGAGTGTTGTCAGGCGATCATGATCGTGCGGCGGGTTGTGAACCACTCCTGCCCGTGACGGTGTGTGAGGATCAGGGTGTAGCGGCCCGGCCGGATCGTTCGGTGGGCGTGCAGGATCAGCCGCCTGTGGTTGGTGCTGCCGGTCGCGTACAGCGTCTGGTGGCGGACCAGTTGTGCGCGTGCCGTGGTCGTAGTGAACTTGGTGGTGCCGCTGACTTGTTTGGTGGTGCACTTGCGGCTCTTGACCTTGAGCTTGTGGCCGTTGCGCTTGACTGTTTTAGTGACGGTCGTGCAGCTCACCAGCAGCATCTTGCCCGGTCGGCCGGTTGCGCCTGTGGCGCCCGCTGGGCCGGTTGCGCCTGTGGCGCCCGCTGGGCCGGTTGCGCCTGTGGCGCCCGCTGG
>JBMFHK010000015.1:31781-34208 GCA_049976865.1 Solirubrobacteraceae bacterium
GCCCGTGGCGCCAGCCGGGCCGCTGTTGGCGGCCACCCCGGTGCCCGACAGGGTGATGCTGGCCGGGGTCGGCTCGTTGTCTTGCAGGGTGAGTGTCGCGGAGCGCACTCCGGTTGTAGACGGTGTGAACTGCGCCTGGATCGTGCAGATCTGCTCAAACGCAAGCCTTCTTCCCGCGCAACTGTCGCTGTTGATCGCAAAGTCGCTGGGGTCGGCGCCGCCGAGGCTCGCGCCGGAGATCGACAGTGTCTGTGAGCCGATGTTGGTGACCGTGAGGGTCTGCACGATCGACGGTTGCGCAACGGTCTGATCACCAAAACCGCCGCCGGCCAGCGTCGCCTCCGGGGCCGGCTCAAACACCTCGGCACTGGTTACGGTGCTCCCGTCGTTGTTCCTGCCGCCGGCGATCAGCACGTCCCCATCCGGCAGCGGCGCGGCCGCCGCTGCGTAGCGTTCGGTGGTCATCGACCCAGACAGCGCCGTGAACGTTCCGGTCGCCGGGTCAAACTCCTCCGCGCTTGACAAATAGCTGTTGCCGTTGAAGCCGCCGGCGATCAGCACGTCCCCATCCGGCAGCGGCGCGGCCGCCGCTCCCTCGCGTGCGGTGGTCATCGACCCAGACAGCGCCGTGAAATACGAAGCCGAGGACGCCGCCCGCGCGCCCGGCACCCAAACCACACACGGCCGCCACGACCAGCGCTGTCGATCGCGGTAACACACCCACACGTTTCAGCATCTGCTCACTCCTGACTCAAACTGCCGATGATCACCTGACACGCGCGCATACTGCGCAGCCATGAGACTTTACGTCTTCTGATTCCCCGAGTCGTGGCGGGTCAAGGACCGTGCCAGGTTGGTCAGTGTGTAGACGACGAAGGAGCGGGGGTCCGGCCGGGGCAGACACACAGGGGCGGTCAGGGGTGTGGTACGCCCGGTGCGGGCGGGTCACTGCGCCGGGCCCTGGATCTCGTACTGTGGCCTTGCACCGGGACCACACGTGTCGGTCCCGGCATCTCCAAGCGGGGAGGGGGCCTGCGGTGCTGTGCGGCGCTGCGTGGCAGCCCAGGATCCGGCGAGAATCAGGGCAAGGCCAGCGACCGAACCCAGTCCGGGGCTCTCGTCCAGGAAGATGACGCCCAGCACGAGCGCGATCACCGGGTTGATGTAGGTGACAACCACCGCTCGGGCGGGCCCGATCTCAAGGATCAGGCTTGCCATCAGTACAAACGCTACGGCTGTGCACAGCAGCGCCAGCGCGAGCATCGCGGCAAGCGCCCCTGCCGTGGGGGTGCGGGCGGGCCAATCCAGTAGCGCGACGGGCGTGAGCAGCAAGGCCGCCATCCAGAGGGTCGTCCCCATGGCGGCGCGCCGGTCAAGCTCAGTGAGGTGCCGGTTGTAAATCAAAGGCCCGCCTGCGTAGCCGACCGCGGCGATGAAGACGCCTCCAACGGCCAGCAGCGTGCTTGACTTGCCGCTCGCCTCGACGCCGACCAGCAGGCCGACGCCGACTAGGCCGGCCATCAGTCCTCCCAAGCTGGTACGCGTCGGCTTCTGGCTGCGATCAACACGTAGCGCCAACAGCGCGACGAGCAGCGGCACGGTTGAGATGATGATCGCGGCCAGCGAAGAGGGGATGTGGCGCTCACCGAGGGCGATCATCGGGAACGGGATCGAGAGTTCAACCGTCGCGTAGGCAAGCAGCGCTCGCCAGTGTTCTCTGACGCCGGCAAACGAGCCGCTGCGGGCGGCCAGCGCCAGCAGTACCGCGCCACCGACCACCATCCGAGCCCAGGCAAGCGTCACCGGCGGAAAGCCACCATCCACGCTGATCTTGATAAGCAGGTATGGGACACCCCAGATGACGGAAACCGACGCAAACAGAGTCCAGGCGCGTGCGCTCACGGCACTGACGGTAACGAGCCCGGCAGGCGGCGGCCTCTCAGGCCCTGGACAACCTTCGACGCTCCGGCCAGATGCCTGCGCTCCGGCGCAGTATAGACCGACACATAGCGCTTATGTAATTCTGATCCGCCTACCGCAGAGTGCATGGATGCGATCCACCGCCACCGAGGGTTCCGTCGGGCGCTTTGAGTTCCCTCTGTGGGGCGGCCTGGCGGTTGTTGCCGTCACCGATGAACGCCGCCTGCACACCGCCGTTGACGCGGTCAGGCAGGTGACAGCAGCCTATGACGAGGCCTGCTCGAGCTTCCGGACAGATTCCGAGCTCTCACAGCTCAACCAGGCGGCGGGACGGCCGGTGGTTGTCAGCGAGCTTTTGTTTCGCGCCCTGCGTGAGGCGATCGGCTGCGCCCGTGAGACTGACGGTGCGGTGGATCCGACCGTCGGCCGTGCGCTGGTTGCCCACGGCATCAATCCCCCACTCGGCATGGGGGCGGGTGGCGGCATGGGGGCGGGTCGCGACATGGG
>JBMFHK010000016.1:0-34185 GCA_049976865.1 Solirubrobacteraceae bacterium
CGCTTGGTGTTGTCTGAGGTTTTGCGCGAGGCTGGTTTATGACCGGTCCAAGCGTACGTGAGTGTGCGGGCGAGGAGCGTGCCGGCACCGTCACACTTCCCTGCCCGGGCGCTTCCCTGCCCGGGCGATGCTCGCGCGGGCGTGCTGTGCCGGCGATAAGCCCGTAAACGGCATGAGAGGGAGTCAGGATGCACAAACTGCAGGCCTGAAAGCCAGATTGTGCATCTGATACCGAAAACCGGCGGGTTTTTGCGCAAACTGGCTTTGCGCAGCGCAGTTTGTGCATTTCATGTCGCTTCACCGCGCGCGCGACGGTTTGCTGCCGCGATCAACCCCAAACCTGGCCGCTGACAGATCACAGGCCGAACCAAGCCACCGACACCGCTACAGTGACGCTAAACACGCTTAAGGAAGGGACCCCTACATGGCTGACACCGCAAAACAGCTCACTCACGGGATCGCTGCGCACGGAGCTTGGAAGAACCGGCTACGTAAGGCGATTGAGACCGGACACAGCGAATACTCCGTTGAGACCCTGTCCAGAGATGACCAGTGCGATTTGGGCAACTGGTTTTACAACGGCATGGATGCGACCGAGCGCACTTCAGAGCATTTCAACACTGCGATGGCCACCCACCGCGAGTTTCACCGGGTGGCTGGCGGTGTGCTCGCCGACGCGCTGGCCGGACATAAAGACCAGGCGAGCAGCAGCATGGCGATCGGCGGCGAGTTTTCCAAAGTCTCCGCGGCAATCACCATGGAGCTGATGAACTGGCTCAAGTCCCTGTAGAAGCCTCGCCTGAGGGCAGGACGCTCCGGATATCGCCGCACAGGGCTTCTGGGGCGTCCCCGCCCGCGCCGATCTTGACAGGCTCCGGCCTGAGAGCGGAACGGTTAAGGCGTTGTCACACATGACGCGGCCGTCCCAGCCGTTTACGTCCGAGCCCTCCGCTTGGATGAGGGTATGCACGAAACCATCCCTCAGGTATTCCTGGTCGCCCGGCCCGCCGTGAACATCGAAGGCATGCGCGCCTACCTTGAGGCGGTCGGCGGCGCTTCCTGGCTTGAAATGCGCGAGGCCGCCGGGCTTCAAGATGGCGGCGGCGAGCTGCTGGCCGAGTTTGGCGGGCGCATGTGCTACCGCAGCTGGGAGCCGGGACTGAACCCAAACGTCACACATATTCGCACTGATCAGCGTGAGTACTTTGCAAACGTTCTGCACAGCGCGCACGGCAGCGTGCTTGAGCACGCCAACTACAGCTTCGCGTTTCGCAACGTCTCACGGGTTTTCACGCACGAGCTTGTGCGCCACCGTGCGGGCTCAGCGTTCAGCCAGGAGAGCTTGCGCTATGTCCGACTGGTCGACATTGGCTTCCGTGTAGCGCCGGCGCTGGAGCCGCTGCGGGCTCAGGTGATCAGCCTTGTGGAGCAGCTGGAGGAGTTTCAGCGCAACGCCGCCCAACAGCTGGACTTAGACGCAGACGGCGTGCCGTTCCATGTCAAGAAGGAGATCACTTCGGCTCTGCGTCGACTCGCGCCGATCGGAGTAAGCACCGACATTCTCTGGACCGCCAACATCCGCACCCTGCGGCATGTCATTGAAATGCGCACGGCGCCCGGCGCGGAGGAGGAGCTGCGTCTTGTGTTTGACAACGTCGCCACGCTGATGAAGGCAGAGGCACCCGACCTCTTCCAGGACTTCAACCGCGACAGTGACGGCGCCTGGGTCCCAGAGTGGCACAAGGTTTGACATCCGCCCCAGCGTAAGCGGCGTGAAGCTCGCAAATCCCGCGGTGATAGCCGCTCCCGCTTAACAGCGGCTGGACGAGAGAAGCTGCCGGTGATCGCCGCCCCTGCTTGAGGGCCGGCTGCACGCCCGAAACTGCCGGTGATCGCCGCCCCCGCTTGAGAGCCGGCTGCACGCTAGAAGATGCCGGTGATCGCCGCCCCGGCGTGGGCGGCAAGATGGAAGATCGGACTGGGGATCACGCCAAACACCACGGTCATCGCCGCAAACACGAACGCGACCAGCAGGACCTCCGGGTAGGGGAGCTTATCGGCCTCCGGTGAGCCGCCCGAGATTGGGGCAAAACCGGCGCCAGCCGCAGCCGGACCGCCGATCGCGCCACCACCGGCCGCAGCGATCACGGGACCGCCGTTGGCAGTCTCCGGCGTCGGGGACATCCACACCGCGGCAACGACTTTGAGGTAGTACCCCAGTGAGATCATGGCCCCTACCACAAGGACGATGGCCAGCCATGCGTAACCGCCGTTCACGAGCGCCTGGATGAGCCGGAACTTGCCGATAAAGCCGATCGTGCCGGGGACGCCGGCCAGGCCGAGCATACCCAGCGTGATCCCCCAGGCGAGCACGGGTGAGCGTCTCCCCAGCCCGGCAAGCCCACTGATACGGTCGTGACCGAGCTCCGTCTCCTGAGCGTGCACCGTGGCAAACGCCGCAAAGTTCATCATCAGATAGCCGATCAGATAGAAGACTGAGGCCGAGATCCCCAGTTTGGTGGCAACTACCACGCCGCTGAGGATGTAGCCCGCCTGCGCGACACCTGAGTAGCCAAGCAGCCGCTTGAGCGAGGTCTGACCGAGTGCGCCGACGTTGCCGACCACAATCGTCACGGCCGCCAGCGCAGCGATCATGGGCGCCCAGACGGTCTGGTCGGAGATCAGCGCCACGTCAAAGAAGCGGAGGATCACAGCGACCGCGGCAGCCTTGGTGGCGGTCGCCATGAACGCCGTTATCGGTGTCGGCGCCCCCTGGTAAACGTCAGGGGTCCACTGATGGAACGGTGCCACCGAGGCCTTGAACGCGAACCCGACCAGCACCATCGCCAACCCGGTCAGCAGCAGTGGGTCGTGCAGCACGTTGGCACCGCCTGACGCGCCGCTGATCGCGGCGGCTATCTGCGTGAAGCCGGTCTGGCCGGTTGCCCCATAGATCAGTGCCAGTCCATACACCAGCGTGGCTGAACCCACCGAGCCGATGATCAGGTACTTAAGGCCGGCCTCAAGTGAACCCTCCCGCCGGTACTCGGCAGCGGACAGGATGTAAAGCGGGATGGACAGCAGCTCAATGCCGATGAACAGCGTGATGATATCCTGAGCCGAGACGAACACCGCCATGCCCATCGCACTAAACAAAAGCAGGCTGTGGAACTCTCCGTGACCGGCGGTGCGCGGCGCCTCTGACCGCCAGGCGAGCAGCACAGCCGCGATCCCGGCCGCGGCGCAGACCAGGTCGATCACCATTGACAGCCCGTCGATCCGCAACGCTCCGGCGACGATCGACTGCGCCGGATTGTCAAGCCGCCAGATCTCAGTGCCAACGGCACCGAGTAGCGCCACGATTGTCAAAAGCGGGACAAGACGCTCGCGAACAGCCGCAGCGCGCGCCAAGCCAACCAAAAGCACGACCAGCGCACCTCCGCCCAGCACCACAACTGGTGAGAGAGCCGCCCAGTCAATATGCGGGCCTCTGATGTGTGCGGCGGCGAGAATTGTCAGTGCTGCAGTCATAGCGTTCACAGAGTTCAGTTGGTGTAGGTGACGATCCGGCGCGCCTTGTGGTAGGCGAGCAGCGCCGGACTGACGGGATACTGGCAAACCGAAGTGGCGCCCGCACCCACCGGCCGGCTGCTCGCCCTGCGGTAGAGCATCGCCGTCACGGCCGAGGCTGGCACAGCGCGATCAGGCGAGTAACGGTCCGCGCTCAAAGACGGGTACGGTAACCAGCCTGGGCAGGCCTCCGCCACCAGCTGTCCGCCGTTGTGGGCGGCAGCCGCTATGGCAACCTGCGCGGAGGCCTGTGAGCGACGCAACCCGAACTGCGGGTAGAAGGCGAGCGCCATGATGATTGCGGCCAGCGGGATGATCGCCACCGCTTCCGGACGCGTGAGCTCAAACGATTTCACGCGCTCGCCGACCCGGTTGTGCATGGCGCCGATGAACAGCCGCAAACCGTAGTAGGCGGCGCCCACGACACCCAGTGAGGCGATCACCGCGACCGCCACGTGCGTCTGGAATGCGCCAAGCAGGATCATGAACTCGCCGATGAAGTTTGACGAGCCTGGCATCGCGAGGTTGGCAAACGTGACAATCAAAAACAGGCTTGCCAGCACGGGCGCCTTGACAGCGATCCCACCCATGTCATCGATGTTTTCGCTGCCTCCCACGCGAGCCGCCACGGCGGCCAGCACAAAGAACGAGGCGGCGGTCACGACGCCGTGGTTGAGCATCTGCAAAAGCGCGCCCTGAGCACCGGTCGGTTTCAGCGTGAAGATCCCCAGCAGGATGAAGCCCATCTGCGCGACGCTGGAATAGGCGATCACCAGGCGCGCGTCTCTGGTTGTGAACGCCATTGCGGTGGCCCAGAGAATCGACACCAGTGCCAGCACCAGCAGCAGGGTCTGGAAGTGATGTGACGCCTGTGGGAACAACGGCAGCACGATCTGCAAAAAGCCGTAACTAGCCACCTTTGCGACAACCCCGGAAAAGACCGCCACGGCTGGGATCGGCATCGATTTGTAGGCTTCGGCCAGCCAGCCGTGGAACGGGATGATGGGCATCTTGACCAGGAACGCCACCGTGAAGCCCAAAAAGATCCAGTCCTCATCGGTCCGTGAGACCGGCAGATGCTGGATCGCAGTGAACGTGTAGTTGAGATGCGTGCCATGGTCGTTGGCGGAGATCACCCCGACGGCGATGGCCGCAGCCAGCATCAAGAACGACCCCACAGCGGTGTAGATGACCATCTTGATCGTTGCCCGCACGCGATCGCCGCTGCCCCAGGAGCCGACCAGGAAGTAAAACGGGATCAGCATCAGGTCAAAGAACGCGACAAACAAGATCAGGTCCTGAGCGAGGAACGCGCCGAGCACGGCACTCTCCGCCAGCCCAAACCAGAAGTAGTAGTGCGCGGGCCGTTGGATCTCACGCCAGGACGACCAGAACAGCGACACACTGAACAACACGGTGGTCAACAGCACCAGCGTCACGTTCAGGCCGTTCATGCCCAGCGCGTAGTGGATCCCCAGCGCGCTGATCCAATTCCTGTCGGTGACGAACTGCATCCCGGCGTAGCTTGCGTTGAAGTCGGCGACGAACGTCACCGCGATGCCCACGCTCACCAGGCTGAGCACAGCCAGCACGCGGCCCATGACACGTTCTGGCAAGGCCACAACGATCAGGGCGAAGGCGAGTGGCAGCCATATCAAAACTGAGAGCGTGAAGGGGGCGCTGGATGCGTGCATTTAGGTCGGGAAGTCGTTGCGGAGGATCAGAGGTCTTGGCAGAGCTTCAGGGTTGGCCGCGTGCAGGCCATTGGTTGCGGTGAGCCTGCGCGCACGGTCGTCATCTGCCCGGCGACGGGAAACGCTATGTAGGCCCTGCGCGGGTGCGTGCAAGCGGGGTGCATGGTCATCAGCCGATCACGTTGAGGAGATCAAGAAGTACAGGATCACGGCGGCCAAACCCAGCACCACCAGCGCCGCGTAGTAACGCAGCAGACCGGTCTGCAGCCGGCGCACCCCGGCCGAGCCGGAGTTCACAGCGCCGGTCACGCCACCCGTTACGCCACCGGCGATGACGATGCGTTCCAGCACCGCCTCAACGAAACGCCCGAGCGTGAGCGCCGGCCTGACGATCACAAGATCGATCAGCTCGTCGAAGTACCACTTGTTGACCAGGAAGCCGTGAAGCCACGGGAGTCGCGTCGCCAGCGCGGTTGAGGTGCCCGGGCGCGCCACATAGATGCTGTAGGCAACCGTGATGCCGACCAGGCCGACGATCGTGCCGACGATCAAGCCAAGCCAGGCCGCGCCGGTTGACGGTTCATGCGCAGCGGAGGCCAGTGGCGCGTTGGCAAGCGCGGGTGACAAGAAGCTCGATATGACGTGGTCGACGCCTGGGATCTGCACCAAGCCGCCCACCACGGCCAGCGCCGCAAGAGCCCCCATCGCCACCTTCATGGCGGGCTCACGCTCAGCAATCGCGTGCTCAGGGCCAGGGAAGCCAACCTCAACATCCTCAAGTTCACCGGTGGCCGGGTTGAAGGGGTGCTCAGCGTGCGCGATGTGCCCGTGGGACAGCTCAACCGCCTCCGGCACCATGTCACCGTAGAAGGCTCTGAAGATCATCCGGAACGTGTACAGACCGGTGATCAGCGCGCCCACATATCCGAGGATGCCCAGCACCTCATAGATACCGCCACGGTTGTTCAGGTAGGCGATGATGTCGTCCTTGGACAGCCAGCCGGAAAACGGCGCCACACCAGAGAGCGCCAGACCACCGATCAGAAAGCACGCGAAGGTGAAAGGCATGACCTTGCGGAAGCCGCCCATCCGGTCAAGGGACTGCTCGCCGCCCATCGCGCCGATGATGGAACCGGCGGCCATGAAGAGCAGCGCCTTGAAGAAAGCGTGGGTCATCAGGTGAAACAGCGCGCCCGCGTAAGCTCCGGAGGATGCGCCCATGATCATGTAGCCGATCTGCGACATCGTGGAGTACGCGATCACCCGCTTGATGTCGGTCACCACAAGCGCGATTGAACCCGCGATCAACAGCGTCGAGCAGCCGACGATCGCACCAACCACCATCGCTGTTGGCGCCAGCTGGAAAAGCGGATGCAGGCGCACGATCAGATAGACGCCCGCGGTCACCATGGTGGCGGCGTGGATCAGTGAGCTGACCGGGGTCGGACCCTCCATCGCGTCCGGCAGCCAGGTGTGCAGCGGCACCTGCGCGGACTTTGCAAAGGCGCCAACCAGAAACAGCAGGCAAGCGACCACCAGATCGGTCTGGTCGGTGTGGAAGACGTGCGGCGCGGCGGCGAAGGTCCCCACAAACGAGAGGGTGTGAGTGTGCTTGAAGATGAAGAACGTGCCCAGCACCAGGCCGACATCACCGACCACATTGATCACAAACGCTTTGACGCCCGCACGCGTGGCGGTCCGGCGCCGGTACCAGAAGGAGATCAGCAGATAGGAGGCGGCGCCGACAAACGCCCAGCCGACGATCAGTATCACGAAGTTGCCGCCCAGGACCAGCGTGAGCATCGAGAGCACAAAGAAGTTCAGGTACGCGAAATACCGGGCGTAACCCTCGTCTGAGCGCATGTACGCGGTGGAATAGAGGTGAATCAGCGTGGAGACGCCGCTGACCACAAGCACCATGAACACGGAGATCGGGTCGACCAGAATCTGCAGCTTGACGTCCACCCCGACGCTCAGGTCATAGTTCCACAGACTTGAGGTCACCTCACGGTGGGCACCGCTGCGCGCCAAAAGCGAGAGCAGCGCCCCGACGCCACAGATGAACGCGAGCCCGATCGCAGCGGTGCCGATTATCCCGGCCAGCCTGCGGTATCGCCGGAAGCCCAAACCTATGGTGACCGTGCCCAGAAGAGGAAACAGCAGCACCAGCCAGCCCCATGTTGCCGGAGTCATGCTACCGGCCTCTCACGCATCAGCGACAACGACCTCATCCGTTCAGCTCGTGCAGTTCGTCAACATCCACAGGCAGGTTGCGGCGGCTGATCGCCACCAGCAGCCCCAGACCCACGGTCACCTCACTGGCGGCCACCACCATCACGATCAGCGCGAAGACCTGACCGGCCTCTCCACCCCACATCCGCGCAAAGGCGACCAGGGCGAGGTTGGCGGCGTTCAGCATCAGCTCCAGGCAGAGCAGCACAACCAGCGGGTTGCGCCGCACCAGCACGCCACCCGCGCCGATGCTGAAAATCAACACCGAAACACTCAAATACCAGCCAATACTCATCTCTGCTGGTCCTCCTTGGCATCGTCGGCAGGTGCAGCGGAGCCCGTCTGGCCAGTGCCGGCCAGCACCTCAAGCGCCCCGCCGTGTACCTGCTCAAGCTGGTCGAGCACCTTGCGAACCCCAACCCCCTCGGCGATCGTGCCGGTATAGGTGGGACGCGGCGCGGACAGCACCGAAATGAGGTCGCGGCCCTCGTCCTCCAGGCCCCGCCTGCGACGGGCCAGCACAACCGCGCCGACCGCGGACACCAAAAGCAGCAGCGAGGCAACCTCAAACGGCAACAGGTAGCTGGTCAGAAACAGGCGGCCGATCTGCTCGGGCGTACCGAAGCCGAGTCGGTAGGGCGCACCCTTGCCGGAGATGCCTACCACCGCCGAGCCGAGGATCGCGATGAACAGCTCGACAGCGAGCGCCAGCGCAAACAGCGGCCCCAGAATGCGCAGTGCGTTGCCGGCTGCGACCTCATCGCCACCGCCCACGTACGCGACCACAAACACGTAGAGCACCATCACCGCCCCGGCGTAGACGACCACCTGAGCGGCAGCCACAAACTCGGCGCGCAACAGCAGAAACAGCGCTGCCAGCGCGACCAGGTGGCAGACCAGGGCGAGCACCGCATACAGCGGGTTGCGCAAGCTGACAACCCCAATGGCGCCAGCTATGGCCATGATCGCCGCAATGAAGAAAACCACCGCAGACATCAGATCTCACACGTCCCGGTCCGGAGCGCGGACTCGAATTCCGGCCAGACGCTCATTCACCCTCCGTGCGCAGCGGTGTGCGCTCAAGCGGTTCGGCCAACAACATCTCTTTGGTGAAGATCAGATCTGAGCGGTGGTAATCCGACAGCTCATAGTCATGCCCCATGGTTATTGCGTCGAACGGACAGGCGATCTCACAGTAACCGCAGAAGATGCAGCGGCTGAGGTTGATCTCATACACGGCGGCATAGCGCTCACCGCCGGATACGCGGTTCTCAGGCGTGTTCTCGGCGGCCACAACGCGGATGCAGTCAGCAGGGCAGGCGGCCGCGCACAGTGAGCAGCCGACGCACTTCTCAAGTCCAGAGTCAGGGAAGCGGTGCAGCTTGTGACGGCCGCGAAAACGCGGATAAACGGGGGTTTTCTCCTCCGGGTACTGGATGGTGAGCGGTCCCTCGACCACGCGTGCCAACGTGGTGCGCATGCCGCGCAGCGTCTCGCCAAAGACGCGGTAGGTGCTGATCAGTGCCCCGCGCGGCGGGACGCGGACCACGTCGATGACATCGTTTCCAGGTTCGTAAGGCATCTGAAGGGCAGTCCTAGATCAGTGAACGACGATGATTGCGGTGACAAGCAGGTTGAGGGTGGCTAGCGGTAAAAGCACTTTCCAGCCGAAGGACATCAGCTGGTCGTAGCGCAGCCGCGGCAGCGTCGCACGGATCCAGATGAAGAGCGTCATGAACATCATCATCTTGGCGAGCACCACGAACGGATCGACCCAGCCGGGCGGGTGGATCCCGAACGGCAACAGCCAGCCGCCCAAAAACAGTGTGGTAGCCATCGCCGAGACGACCATCATGTTCACGTACTCGGCGAACAGGTAGGCGACAAAACCGGTGCCACCGTATTCGGTGAAGTAGCCGCCGACAAGCTCAGTTTCGGCCTCCACCAAATCAAACGGGGCACGGTTGGTCTCGGCAAACGACGCCACCATGAAGATCAGAAAACCGCAGAACTGGGGGATGAAATACCACATGCCGCGCTGCGCGTTGACGATCCCGGTCAAAGAGAGCGTCTGCGCCGTGATCAGCACCCCAACCAGCGCCAGACCCTGGGAGACCTCATACGAGATGAGCTGCGCCGCGGCGCGCATCGAACCCAAAAACGAGTACTTGGAACCTGACGCCCAGCCGCCCAGCAGGAACCCGTAGAAAGAGATGCCACCGAGCGCGAACACATACAGCGGGCCGATCGACACGTCGATCCCGTACAGGCCGACCGGCGTGCCGAAAATGTGATTGACGCCGCCCCAGGGAATCAGGGCAATGCCGCCGATCGCCGTTGTGATTGACAGCGCCGGGGCTACATAGAACAGAAAGCCAAGCGATGTGGTCGGACGGAACGACTCCTTGCGGGCGAACTTGAGAACCTCGGCGATCGGCTGCAAAAGGCCGTAGGGGCCGACGCGGTTTGGCCCGTAACGGTGCTGAAACCGGCCGAGCACCTTTCGCTCATAGATGGTCAGCATCGGCAGCACGCCGAAGACAACCAGAAAGATCGCAAGCGACTTGACGATCTGGATCCACCAAGGCTCGTAGTAATAGACGTCGCCGAAGACAGTCATGCGGTGGTGACCTCCACGAGCGGTTCACTGAGCGCATTGGCTGATTGCTCGGCAATCCCGGTGGCCAAAAACACGGTGCCGACCGGCACGCCGGTACGGATCTGGGCGATGCCCGAAACTCTGTTGCCGTTCTGTGCGACGAGCACCGGCGCACCGTGCTCAATCCCGAGTCGCCTGGCATCCTGGGGGGAAAGCTCAACCAGCTGCTGCGCGATCGTGAAATGCAGCGCCGGTGAGACCTCCACCTCCGGCGCGGCCCAGATCGACCTGTAGGTTGCCACCCGCAGGCGTCCCTGCGCGTCCACTTCCGGCGCCGGCCCGCTGGCCGGCGCCGCAGGCACACCGTCCACAATGTCAAAGGAGCCGGCCGGCATCGCCCCCGCTGAGTCAAGCTCAGGCCAGCGCACACCGCGCCCGGCGATCTGATCAAGTGTGATCCCGGCGTAGAACGGCACGGCCTCGGTCAGCTGTTTGAAAGCCATGGCGGCTGTGTGCACGTGCATGTCAAAGCCCACGAGCTTGGCCAGGTCGGCCAGCACCTGCCAGCCGGCGCGCACCTGGCCGGGGCGCCTGATCGCTTGACGCAAGCGTTGCAGGCGGCCGTCGGGATGGACGACGGTGCCCTCCTTCTCAGCGTTGGACTCGGCGGGGAAGATCACGTCGGCGTGCGCGGCAACGCCTTCGGAGAGGGTGAAGGCGTGTGCCACCACGAAGCTGGCCCTGGTCAGCGCGGCTTCCCAGCCCGCCCGCCAAGGCTGGTCACGCAGCGGTTCGGTTCCAAACAGGTAGAGCGCTGAGAGTTCGCCGGCGGCGGCGGCCTGCGCGATCTCCAGGCTGTTGCGCCCCTTGGCGGTCTCCGTGTAACCGGGTTTGGCGTTGGGCACCGCGCCAGCCTCACGAATGCCGCGGCCGTTGGCGGCGGTCGGCACCTCCAAAAGACCGGCGCCGTCACGTCCTGCGAGCCCCAGCTGCTCAGCTACGCGCAGCAGCATCGGCAGTGCCCGCTGGCCGATCGACTCGCCCCAGAGGATCACAATATCCTCGCCGCCGCCACGCAGCATCGCGGCGATCTCGGCCACCTGCTCTGACGCGGCGCCACCGTCAAGCGCACCGGACAGCTCGGTCAAAAACTGGCGCGCCTCCGTCTGCGAGTAGCGCAGTGACAGCTTCGCGTTGGCGTCGAGGCTGCTGGGGCGCGGTGTGGCGAGGATCAGCTTGACGCCGTGACGACGAACGCCCTTGCGGATCCGAAGGTCAAGGATGGGAGCGTCGTCCACAGGCTCGGTGCCAAGCACCAGGACGGTGTGCGCGAACTCAAGGTCCTGCACATTGGCCTGCAGGGCGGGTGCCGCCAGCGCCCTGGCGAGTCCAAGCTCGACGGTGCCGAACAGGCGCGAGTCAATGTCGGTGCAGTCAAGGCCCTCGCGCAGCAGCCGAGCCAGCAGGAAAGCCTCCTCATTGGTTGCCTGGCCACCGACAAGCGCGCCGATCCGCCCACGGTTGGCGCTCAGCCCGGTGGCTGCCACCGTCAGCGCCTCGTCCCAGCTGGCCGACCGCAGTTCACCGGAGCCGTCGCGGACCAGCGGCGTGGTGACGCGCTCGTCCACGTGGATCGCCTGGTAAGCGAAGCGGCCCTTGTCGCACAGCCAGCCGTCATCCACGCCAGGGTTTTCCCTGGAGAGCACGCGCACAACCTGCTCGTCGCGGACCGTGAACTCAACGTTGCACTGTGCCGGGCACAGTGTGCAGATCCCCGCTGCTTTCTCAATGTCCCACGGCCTGGCGCGGAAACGGTAGGGACGCGAGGTCAGGGCGCCGACCGGGCACAGCTCGACAATATTGCCGGAGAACGGCGCCACATAAGGGTGACCGTCGTGGGTTCCCACGTAGGTGCTGGAGCCACGCTCTGTAAAGATCAGCTGCCAGTCTTCCGCCACCTCCTGGCTGAAGCGGACGCAGCGGTAACACAGGATGCAGCGCTCACGGTCAATGGCGATCAGCGGCGAGAGCGCGAGCGGCTTGACGTAGTGGCGCTTTGGCTCGACCACGCGGCTCTGCCCACGTCCCCAGCCGAACGTGATGTCCTGAAGCGGGCACTCGCCACCTTTGTCGCAGACCGGGCAGTCCAGCGGATGGTTGACCAGCAGGAACTCCAGGACCGAGTTCTGCGCCTCCTTGACACGCGCCACCTTGGTGTTGACGACCATCCCTTCGCGCACGCCGGTCGAACATGAGGTCTGCAGCTTGGGAATGCCCTCGATCTCGACCAGGCACATCCGGCAAGCACCAACCGGCTGCCCGAGCTTTGGCTCATAGCAAAAGTAGGGGATCTCAACGTCGGCGGCCCGGGCGGCATCGACCAGCATCGTGCCCTCAACAGCCTCAACCTCACGACCGTCGATGGTCAGCTTGATGATCTTTTGTTCAGGTCTTGGCATAGCGGTATGTCGTGTCGTGATGGCGCGGCGGTTTCAATGGGCGCTGAGGGCGAGAAGATCATCGGCCGACTGCGCAGGGATCGCGTTGGCGCGCTCACGAGCGGCCTCGATCTCGGCCTCCAGCTCGCCACGGAACTTCGCCACGATCGAGGCGATCGGCATGGCCATCGCATCACCGAGCACGCACAGGCAGTTGCCCATGATCTGCTGTTGCACGGAGGCGATGATGTCCAGGTCCATCGGCGTGGCGTCACCGGACTCGATCCTGGCGAACATCTTGTGCGTCCAATTGGTACCCTCCCGGCAGGGTACACACTTCCCGCACGACTCGTGTGAGTAGAACTTGGTCACCTTGCGGGCAACCTCCAGCGCCGAGTGGGTGTCGTCAACCACGATGATCGCGCCTGAGCCGAGCATCGTGCCCGCCTTGGCGAGCGTGTCGAAGTCGTACGGCAAGTCGAGGTCCTGTTCGAGCAGCACAGGCGAGCTGGAGCCGCCCGGAAACCACATTTTCACCCGCCGGCCGTCCTTGGGGCCGCCACAGAGACCGTAGATGATCTCCCGGCTGGGAATCCCCAGCTCAATCTCATAGTTTCCTGGACGCTGCACGTCACCGGAGACGGAGATCAGCTTGGTGCCGGTCGAGCCCTCGGTGCCCAGTTTGGCGTACTGCGCACCGCCCATGTTGATGATCGTCGGAACGGTGCCGAGCGTCTCAACGTTGTTGACCAGCGTCGGCCCCTGGTACAGGCCCTCAATGGCCGGGAACGGCGGCTTCAGACGTGGATTGCCGCGCTTGCCCTCAAGCGAGTCCAGCAGACCGGTCTCCTCGCCGCAGATGTAGGCGCCGGCGCCGCGATGCAGAACGAGCTTGAGGTTGTGGCCCGAACCGAGGATGTTCTCCCCCACGTAGCCGGCCGCCTGCGCCTCGGCGATCGCGGCCTCAAGAATCTCGGCCTGCAGCTCGTACTCGCCGCGAATGTAGATGAAGGCGTGGTGGATGCCGGTGCCGTAGGTGGTGATGACGATCCCCTCGATAAGCGTGTGAGGGGACTTCTGCATCAGCTCGCGGTCCTTGAAGGTGCCGGGCTCTGACTCGTCCGCGTTGCAGGTCAGGTATTTGGCCATCTCGCCGGTGGGCAAAAAAGACGCCTTCTGGCCCATCTTGAAGCCTGCACCGCCGCGCCCGCGGATACTGGACTGAGCGATCTCCTCCACCACCGCGGCGGGCGGCATTGCCAGTGCCTTACGCAGGGCGCTGTAACCACCGCGACGCTCATACACCGCCAGCGTGTTGAGCCCAGGCTCGTCGATGCGGTCAAAGAGCAGGTGCGTCATTGCGCTTCATCCTGTCCAACCGGTGGGATCCCCGACCAGTCCGAAACCCGGCCGGCTGGATCGGCAACCGCACGCCGACGCAGCTGCTTGTCCTCAAGCACGGGACGGCCGGCCTGGAGGTCAGCGACAATCCGCTCAGCGTCCTCCGGCGCCAGCGGACCAACGTACTCACCGTCCACCGAGGCCATCGGGCCGATGTCACAGGCGCCAAGGCACTCAAAGCCACGCACACCGATGTCCGGGTGGCCCTCCGCGGCCGTGCACATGTGGTGATAGAACTCATCGGCGCCAAGCAGCGAGCAGGAGATGTTGGTGCACACGTAGACGTCGTGCTTGGGCTTGGGTGTGCGCGCGAACATGTCGTAGAAGCTCGCGACCGAGGTCAGGTAGGCGGGCGTAAGACGCATCACGCACGCAACCTGCTCAATCGCCTGCGGCGAGAGCCAGCCGTGATGCTCCTGGGCCAGATGCAGGGCGGGGATCGCCGCAGACTTGAAGTCGGGGTAGCGGGTCATCAGTTCCTCGATCGCGCTGCGCAGCTGCTCCGGCACCGGGGTGAGCGCCGGATCAGGGACGCTCGCCGGCGGCTTGGTGAGGTCTGCCGCCTCATCCCACCCAGGAACCCGCGAGCCGTGCTCGTAGCGCTTGACCGGCTTGCGTCCATCGGTCGCGCTCATCGGTCCACACCTCCAAGAATCGGGTCGACCATGGCAAGCGTCGCGATCATGTCGGCGATGTAAGCGTTCTTGACCATCGGCGCCGCGGCCTGCAGGTTCACAAAACTGGGGTCGCGCATGTGCACGCGGGCGGGCTTGGCGGAGCCGTCGGAGCGGACGTAGCAACCAAGCTCTCCGCGCGGCCCCTCAATCGGGTAATAGACCTCGCCCTCAGGCACACGGAAGCCTTCCGTGACAAGTTTGAAGTGATGGATCAGCGCCTCCATGCTGGTGGCCAGCTCGTGGCGCGGTGGCAACACAACCTTGCGGTCATCGGCGATGAACGGCGTCTCCGGCAGCCCGGCAAGCGCCTGCTGGATGATCTTTGCCGACTCGTAAAGCTCGGCATGGCGCACCCGGTAGCGGTCATAGTTGTCCCCTACCGAGCCGACCGGGATCTTGAAGTCAAAGTGGTCGTAGCTTGAATACGGTGCAGCCTTGCGCAAATCGAACGGATTTCCGGCCGCGCGCAACAGCGGGCCGGTGACGCCAAGACCGAGCAGCGTCTGCTCGTCAAGCACGCCGGTGCCGCGCAGTCGTGAGAGCACGATCTGGTTCTTTTCCAGCAGGTAGGCGTACTGGTCGGCACGCTCCGGCATCCTGTCAGCGAACTGCTTGACCTTCGCGGCAAAGCCGGGCGGGATGTCCTCAACGACGCCGCCGATCTGGAAATAGCGCGTGTGCATGCGCTGGCCTGACGACATCTCGAACAGGTCGAGAATCGTCTCGCGCTCCCGGAAGCAGTAAAAGAACATGGACATCGCGCCAAGATCCAGGGCGCTGGTGCCCAGCCACACCAGGTGGGACATGATCCTGTTGAGCTCAAGATGGATCACACGCAGATACTGGGCGCGAGGCGGGACCTCAATGCCAAGCAGCGTCTCCACCGCGCCGATGTAGGCCATCGCGTTGAAGTAGTAGGAGAGGTAGTCCATCCGCTCAACAACCGGGATCACCTTCCAGTAGGACTTGTCCTCGGCGGTCTTCTCAATGCCGGTGTGGACATAGCCGACGATCGGCTTGATGTCGCGCACCACCTCTCCCTCAAGGGTCGCGACCAGCCGCAGCACACCGTGTGTGGCGGGATGGTGAGGGCCGATGTTGAGAGTCAGAAGCTCGCGGGTTACGCCCTCGCCCTCGGCGGGCTCTGAGGACACGGTGACAGACGCCTCACGCTTGCGGTATTCGCTGCTTACGCTCATTGTTCGGACCCATACCCTTCACGCGTGTTGTAGGTGAAGAGGACCGGCTCACCGCCAACCGGGAAGTCACGGCGCTGCGGAAAGCCCTCATAGTCCTCGGGCATCAGGATGCGTCGCAGGTCCGGGTGGCCGACGAACTGCACGCCGAACATGTCATAGACCTCCCGTTCAGGAAAATCGGCGCCCGGCCAGATCCCCACGACCGAGTCGATCCGCGGATCGTCGATGCTCAGGCGCGTATTGACGGAGATGCGGTCAACGTTGTACATGTCAAGCAGCTCATAGATCACGCCAAGGCGTGGTTCGTGCGGGTAGTAGTCGACGCCGTGCAGACTGGCGAGAAACCCGAAGCCCCGGGCCCGTAGCCGCGCCAACACGGCGACGTTGCTGGCCGGTGCGATCCGCAGCTCGGCACGGCCACGAGTGTGACTGGTGCCCAGAACCGATGCTGGATCGGCTGACCGCAGCTCCTGCGCGATCGCTTCGAGGGTGTCAGCATCAAGCACGCGGCGCTCCGTTGACGGTGTCGACGTCGCCGGCCAGCGGGCCGGCGACGGAGGGTGCAACGATCTCCTCGGTGCCGTTGGCCTCATAGCGCTCGCGCCAGCCCTTGGGCGGATGGTGCTGGATCTTTTCGCGCAGCTTGAGGATGCCGTGAGCAAGAGCCTCCGGACGCGGAGGACAGCCGGGCACATGCACGTCGATCGGCAGAAACTTGTCGCTGGCCACCAGCGCGTAATTGTTGAACACGCCGGTGCTGGAGCAGCAGGCGCCCATGCTGATCGCGAACTTGGGTTCAAGCATCTGGTCGTAGATGCGGCGGATCACCGGCGCCATCTTCATGCTGACGCGCCCTGACACGATGAGCAGGTCGGCCTGACGCGGTGAAGCGCGAAACGCCTCAAAGCCGAACCGGGCAATGTCCAGACGGGCGCCGACGATCGTCATCATCTCAATGGCGCAGCAGGCCAGCCCGAAGGTCAGCGGATAGATCGAGTTGCCCTGAGCCCAGGAAACGGCCCGTTCAAGCGTGGTGGTCAGGACCGCCTGCTCCACGTAGCGCTGAAGCTCCTCATCGGTGAAGTCGGTTCGCAGCATGTCGCGTGCAAGCAGTTGCTTGGCGCGAAACTCCGTGGGCGGCGCAGGCTCACGTTTTATTTCCATTCGAGCGCCCCCCTCCGCCAGACGTAAACGAACGCGATCATCAGCAGGACCACAAAGGTGATGGTTTCGCCGAGCGCAAAACCGCCGAACGAGCGCAGTTCCACAGCTATCGGGTAGATGAAGATCACCTCAATGTCAAAGAGGATGAACAGCATCGCGATCAGATAGAAGCTGATGCCGAACCGGAAGCCGCGGCGGATCTCTGACGGCAAACCACACTCATACGGCGTTGAGCGATTCAGGTTCGGGCGCGTTCTGACACCAGTCAACAGGTTGAGGGTCGAGAACAGCCCGCCCACAGCGGCGCCGAGCACCAAGAAAACAATGGCAGGCAAGTAGTCCCGAAGCACTCCCTGATTTCTATCAAGGAAGCAGCCCGGAACGTCGCGTAACCCCCACTGCGCGACGCTTGTGACAATCAGCCTCTACACACGAGCGGGGGCATTGACGTTGGCCATCGGGACCCGAAGGACGCACGGACGAGGTCCAGCCGCCTCCGGACGGGCGCGTGTGGCTGACGGATATCTTTCCAAGGGCTTTGCTGATCGTTCACGTGGTAGTCGGGTTTCTCGCCCTGGGGCTGAACCTCCTGGCCTTCCTGGTCGGCGCGGTGGCTTGGTGGCGTCGGCGTCCCAGCCCGGTCTTCTGGCGCCTGTTGCGCAGCGGACAGGTGGCCGTGGTGGCAGAGGCGGTCTTTGGCGGTGTGCTGCTGTTGATTGGGGACAAGGCGCTCAGCCTCCACTACCTCTACGGGGCCCTGCCGATCGTGGTGGCGGTGTTCGCCGAGCAGCTCAAGATCTCGGCGGCCACGCAGGTACTTGACTCACGCGGGCTGGCAGACGCGCAGACCGTGGGCAAGCTCAGCACCGAGGCTCAGCGGGAGGTGGTGGTTGCGATCATGCGCAAGGAGATCGGCGTGATGACCTTGGCCGCCCTGATCGTGGTGACGCTGCTGGCACGCGCCGCGACGGTCGTGCACTGACGCCACGCCGACACAGGGGCTCTCGGCGCCTGAGGGAGAGCGCCCGGGCGCCAGGCTTCCTAGGTTGCCGCCAAAGGGACGATCGCAAGCTGCAGTGGCAGAAGAAACGAGCGTCAGTGAACCGGCGCCGGGGTGCTCAAAAGCGGGTTTCGGCGCCTGCGGCGAAGTTCCTGCAAGCGCGCTCGCTCAGCGACGTGCAGCGCCAGTTCCCGGCCTGAAACTGCACACGCCGCGCCCGGAAGCCGGTCACACCGGATGATCATCGGCCCAGCCCGGGTGGCACCGTCATGCACCCCGTCCCGTATCATGCGACTGTCAATGAGCCGCCGAGTCCGTAACTTGGTTCTACCTGTGGCCGGCGCACGCTCTCCTATTCCGGAGCGGTGGGCTCCGGCTCTTCAGCGAGCAGTTGACAGCCCCAGGAGCGTTGACCGGAGCGACAGATGCTTGACATCAGGCTGATCAGAAGTGAACCCGCGCGCATCCAGGCCGCGTTGCGCCGCCGTGGTGACGTTGCCACCGACGCAATCAGTGAGATTCTCGAGCTGGATGAACGCTGGCGGGCGGCGACCGTGACGCTTGAGAACCTGCGGGCCGAACAGAACCGGTCCAGCCGGGGGCGCAGGACCGCACCCTCGCCGCAGGAGCGCGAACAGATGGCTGCACTGGCCGCGCAGGGCCGCGAGCTGACCGACCTGGAGACGCGGCTACGCGCCGAGCTGGACCAGCGTCTGCTGCAGCTGCCGAACATCCCCCAGGACGACGCGCCCGCCGCGGACACGGTGCTGCGTGAGGTCGGTGAGGCGGGCCGCCGCGGGCGCGATCACCTCGAGCTGGCCGGGACAATGATCGACATGGAGCACGGAGCCGCCCTGTCCGGCTCGCGCTTTTTATATCTGCGCGGCGATCTGGTGCTGCTTGAACTGGCGCTGGTGCGCTTTGTCATCGACCGGCTCGTGCAGGAGGGGTTTGAGCCCGTGATCCCGCCGGTGCTGGTTCGCGAGCAGGCGCTGATCGGCACAGGCATGCTGCCTGACACCGAGCAGCAGATCTATCAGCTTCCCCAGGATGACCTGTACCTGGTGGGAACCTCGGAGGTGGCGCTCGCCTCGCTGCACCGGGAGGAGATCATCGACGCTGACCGCCTGCCGCTGCGTTACGCGGGCTTCTCACCGTGCTTCCGGCGTGAGGCGGGCGCGGCCGGCAAGGACACACGCGGCATGTTCAGAGTGCACCAGTTCGACAAGGTTGAGATGTTCGCGTTCGTTGAGCCTGAGCGTTCCACTGACGAGCACCAGCGGATCCTGGCCATCGAGGAGTCGATCCTGACGGATCTTGCGATCCCCTACCGGGTGGTGGCAATCGCGGTCAACGACCTGGGTGCTTCAGCAGCGTTCAAGTATGACTGTGAGGCCTGGCTTCCCGGCCAAGGCCAGTACCGTGAGCTGACCTCGTGCTCCAACACAACCGACTACCAGGCGCGACGTCTTGACATCCGTTACCGCCCTGCGGAAGGTCGGCCGGCGACCCTGCACACGCTCAACGGCACGGCGGCCGCGGTTGGCCGGACGATCATCGCGCTGCTTGAGAACGGCCAGCAGGAGGATGGCACCGTGGTGATCCCGCAGGTGCTTGTCCAGGCGGGCGCGCCGACCACGATCAGCCGGCGGGACTGACCAGCCACAGGGCCGTTACGGGGTAAACCGGACGGGACCGTATCGGGCCTCCGTCGCTGAAGCCGCACAGGGGCGCCATCGCTGAGGCCGTGGCGTGCGCCACGGCCTCAGCGATCTGTCAGGCGCTACGACTCAATGGGTGCGGTAGCTCACCTGCCTGCCTGGGCGAAATCCTTCGCCAGGTTGTACAGGTTCGGCGTACCAAGCCCAGCACCGGGGACAAACGTCGCACCCGCGGTGCCTGTGTAGTACAGGTTGTCGTTGCTGGTGCCGCTTGCGTCAAGAGACGTGAACGGCGACTGGGACGACTTGGCGAACTGGTAGATCGCAGGATTCCAGAAGCCGGTCCGCTGGCCGAGATAGGCGTCGATCACCGCGGCCACACCGTTCAGCTGCGGAGCGACGAAGCTCGTGCCACCCCAGCCAGGCTGGGTTGCCGAAGCGATGCCGTCCTGGCCGGCGCTGCTTGGCGCGTAGAGGATGTACCCCGTATACGGATCCGCGTCGGCAGCCAGGTCCGGGGTTGCACGGCCGCTGCCGCTCCCGATGATGGTGGTCGGCGTCGGGTTGAACGTCCACTCCGTCGGCAGGCTGATTCCATACTGACTGGTGTAATGCGTCGGCGTCAGGTAAGGCACCGCGCTGAAGCTGGTGGTGCCATTGACGTCCCGCTGATAGCTGGGCTGCGGCTCAAGCACGCTGAAACCACCGCCGCTACCTGCGATCTGCTCCTGCGCCGAGCTCTGCAGACTGATCCCGTCCAGTGCGGCAACCGGTGCCCACAGGTAGTCCCAGCCCCAGATCCGCTGTTCGGGGACGTTGACCGTCACCTCACCGGTCCCGGAGGAGTTGGGACCCAACACGGCGCTCCAGGGCAACGTGGTGCCGCCCGCAGCGGTCGTGTAGGGGCTGTCAGACGGGTTGTCAACCGACAGGTTCGTCGGCTGCGCGGTGCCAGAGAACGAACCGTACGCGTCGTAGGCGCCGCCGTCACCTGAAGCGATGAAGCTCGCCTGACCCTGCGCGTCAAACTCAAGCATCGCCTCGTCAAAGGCTGCTACGTAACCGGATGACTCCTGACCCAGCGCCTGGGCCGACTGGATCACCGTTTCAGCTTCACCCCAGCTGCATGAGACCGAGCCGGCCACATCCTTGCTGGCGGCGGTGAAGAACGCGTCGATGAAACCAGAGTCGGTGTTGGGCGCCGTGTAGACCACGATGTTCGCCCCTGGCGCCACCGAACCGGACTGCTCAATGTCCAGGTCGGTCTCACCGCTGCCGGCGGTGTAGCTCGCCGCACCCGCGCCGCCGTCCACGTTGTCATAGCTCAGCGTGCCGCTGCGCTTGACGCCCGCGATCTTGCTCCAGAAGTACTGCGGAGCGCCGGGGTCAACGCTCGCGAGCGTAATGATCCCCAGCGTCTGCCCTCTGCCTGCGTTTGGGGTGGCAAGCGGCCCCAGGTTGTACTGCGCCATGAAGTTCTGCGGCAGGTTGCAGTCGTCCGGCACGCCGGAGCTGGCCAGACAGCTGCTGGACTGGCTTGCCGCTGTGCCCGCCGGCTTGACAAGCGTGCGGCTGACGTGCAGCGCGTTGCTGACCGACGGCGCGTAGTTGCTCAGACCCAGAATCGCCACCAGGTTCTCAGCGATCGAGCTGGGCAGTGACGGGCTGCTGCTGGGCGCATGGAACGTCTGCGCCTTGATCTTCGTGCCTCCGCTGACCGCACTGTTGAGCGCGGGCGTGTGGTACTGAAGCTGGGTGACCGACAGTGCACTGTCAAACTCACCGGCCGTGCCGGTGGCCACCACGTCGATCCGGTTGGGATAGACGGTGGTGCTGATTCCATAGCCGGCCAGGTAGCTCTGCAGCGCCTGGATGTTGGCCAGCGGCTGCCCGTACTCGGACGCGAACTGGCTGACCGTCAGGTAGGGCGCCGTAAACCCGTCGCTCTGGGCGGCCTGCTCAAGCGTGCCGAGATTTTGCTCTTTGAAAATGAACGAGACCGTTTCCGGTGTGCTCGCCGGCGTGTTGCCCAACACTTTGGCGCCGTTGATGGCGGCGGCGTCGATCCCCAGCGGGACCGTGCTACGACTGAGAACCCGTCCGGAATGGGTCGCGCCGGCCGCACCCGTGCGGGAAGCGAGCGCTGCGCTGGACGTGAGCGTGCCCAGGCCGCACACCAACGCCAGCACACCAGCGCCTTTGAGATATCTGATCACTGCACCGACCTCCATGAAACTGTGTTACAGAATCTGGGGCGAGCATAACCAGTTTGTGTCCCGCTTACCAGAGCCTTGCGCTACGCGATCAGGCCTTCCGCCTCACCCTCGGCGAGGCGCAACCCGAGGCCCTCCGGCACGTGCAGGGCCAGCATCTCTGATTCCACGTCAGCGACCCGTCGCGGATCACGAAGCGAGACCCACCACATGGTCAGAAACGCGGCTGGCACGGATACGATCGCCGGCTGCTGAAGCAGCGCCAGCGCACCGTTGGACGGCTCCCCGAGCACAAGCCCGGCAAAGATCGCGCCGGTGGCCAGCGCGATCCCGACGCTCATCCCGGCCGTCGCACCACGGGCAGTCAGCCGTGTCCACCAGATCCCGAGCAGGAACATCGGGCAGAACGAGGAAGCCGCCAGCGCAAACGCCCACCCGACCAGGATCGCAATGTCAACGCTGCGGGCGACAAGCGCGATCAGCGCGGGGATCACCATCGAACCGGCCGCCGCCAACCGGAAGCGCCGGCGGCGAGCCGCGCAGACGCGGCAACACGTCGTGGCTGAAAGTGCCCACCAGCGCCACGCACAGGCCGCTGGAGGTGGAAAGAAACGCGGCAAAGGCACCCGCTGCGACCACCGCTGAAAGCAGCTCACCCCCGAGCCCCGGCCAAGCGTAGTGGGGCAGCGTCAAAACCACATCGTCGGTCTGGCCGGTTGTGTAAAGCTGCGGGGTCAGGACACGCCCCAGCGCGCCGTAGACCGCTGGGAACAGGTAGAAGAGCGAAAGCAGGCCCAACACGCGAACCGTCGTGCGCCGCGCCGAATAGCCATCCGGATTGGTGTAGAAGCGGACCAGCACGTGCGGAAGTCCCATCGTCCCCAAGAAGGTCGCCACCAGCAGCGAGTAGACCAGTAGCGGCGCCGCGCGACCGCTGCCGCCCACCACCTCAGACCAACGGCTCCCGCTCAGCGCCGGGGTGCCGGCCGCGACGGGCACAACGGCACCGGCCGGGATGTGCACCGCCTGCCCGGCCGGCAGGCGCACCCATTGCCCGGCGTGCACGTCAACCCGGTGGTCGCGCACGATGAAGCTGCCGGCCTGCGGGAACTCGACCCGCTCTGGCGATGCGAGCCTGACGGTGAAACCGTGGCTGCCGGCGTGCGGCAGCGCCCGGCCGAACAACGCCGCCCGTTCGGGCAGCCCGCCGAGGTGAATCAGCAGCAGAGTGGCGGGCAGGGCGATGGCAAACAGCTTCAGCCAGAACTGGAACGCCTGGACGAAGGTGATGCCGCGCATCCCGCCGACCGCCACGTTGACCGCCACAATCACGGCCACCACCGCAACCCCAACCCAGTATGGAGCGCCGATCACGACGTTCAGTGCGAGCCCCGCGCCCTTCAGCTGCGGCACGAGATAGAACCCGACGATCAGCATCACGATCGCAGCGGCCACCAGACGCAGCGCCGGACTGTGCAGGCGGGCCTCAGCGAAATCCGGGATGGTGTAGGAGCCGTAGCGGCGCAGCGGCGCCGCTACGAACAGAAGCAGCGCCAGGTAACCGGCGGTGAATCCGAGCGACTGCCACAGCGCGCTGGCGCCGATCTGCATCTCAAGGCCGGCGATACCCAGAAAGCTGGCCGCCGACAGATATTCGCCCGAGATCGCAGCGGCGTTCCACCAGGGCGTGACCGTGCGGCTGGCGATCAGCAGGTCCGAGGTGGTGCGCGAGAAACGCAACCCCCAGCCGCCCAGACCGAGTGTGCCGACCGTTACCGCGCTGACCGCCACAAGCGCGGCAATCACCGTTCCACCAGGTCCCGGAAAGCCTCATCCAACGCGTCAGCGCGGTGCATGTAGATCCAGCCGATCGCCACAAACACGGGCAGCATCGGCACGACCACGACCCACATGCCGATCGGGATCCCTAGCAAGGCAAGGCGCTTGACGGCACGCAGATCCAGCAGGATCGGGAGCACGCCGAAGACCGCGCCAAAGGCGATCAGAGCAAACAGCGAGAGCAGCAGCTGGGCGCGCCGCAAGCCGCGCAGATAAACGTGACCGTGGGCGGTTGCCGCGGCCAGCTCATCACGGGGAGTGCGGATCCCGGCCGGCCGTGGGAAGCGATGCCGGGGCGGTGGATCGACGCTCATCGCTTCACATCCTCAGCCGACGGCGCAGCTCAGCGACCTGGCGGCGCGCCACGGGCACCTCACTGCCGTCGGCCATCACGATCGTCACCGCTCCACCAAGGGCGGGCCGGATCTCAGTCGCACGCCGCAGGTTGGCGACATAGCTGCGGTGCACTCGCACAAAGCCGTACTGCCCCCAGCGCTGCTCGATATCAGCCAGCGACGCGCGAACCAGAAACCTGCCGGCGTCCGCATACATGCGCACGTAGTCACCCTGCGCCTTGACGTAGAGCACGGTCGAGCGGTCAAGCAGCCGTGCGCCACCGCCCCGCTGGTGCTCAACCGGGATGATCTCGTCTGTGGGAAGTTCGAAGGGGCTTTGGCGCGGGCCAGCGGCCCGCAGGCCGCCGGCCCGCTCAACGCCTGCGGCACCACTCCAGCCGTTCTCAGCGACCGATCGGATCACCCGTTCGATCGCCTGCTCCATCCGCGCCCGGGAGACCGGCTTCATCAGATAGTCGAGCGGATGCAGCCCGAGCTGGAAGGCGCCAACGGCGCCCTCCTCGCGCGCGGAGACAAAGACCAGAGCGGGCGGCTGGGCGAAGCGGTCCAGCGTCTTGGCGAGCTCAAGCCCATCTACCTCCGGCATGCGCACGTCCAAAAACACGACGTCAAAGCTGTGCTCGCCAAGCAACCGCAACGCCTCCACACCGCCGTCAGCGACAGTGACCTTCTCGATCCCGCGACAGGACGCAAGCAGCCGGCCCAGATCCTCACGCGCTGGGCGCTCGTCATCCACCACCAACGCCGCCAGGCGAGATGCACCGGCTGCGGTCAAGTCGTCGTGGTTCATCGTCTCAGGCCGCTCAGACGGCACGCACCCCTGCCCGGAACTTAGGAAGGGTCATCGTCACGGTCGTGCCTCTACCGGGTTCCGATTCGATCTCCAGACCGTACCCGGGACCGAAGATTGATTGCAAACGCGCCTGGACGTTGGCGATCCCAACCCCGCCGCCGTTCCCGGCCAGCACGTCGGCGGCACGCTTTGCGTCCATGCCGACACCATCGTCACTGACACGCAGCTCCACGTCTGCGCCAATGTGACGCCCGACGATGTCGATCTTGCCGTGGCCGCGGCGTTCCACGCCATGGCGAACCGCGTTCTCAACCAGCGGCTGCAGCGACAGCACCGGCACGACCGCCGGCAGCACCTCGGGTGCCACCTGCAGACGGACCTTGAGCTGATCGCCAAAGCGGGCTCGCTCAAGCCGCAGATAGTTCTCCACGTAGCCGAGTTCGTCGGCCAGCGTGACATAGGGCCGCTGACCGCGGAACGCGTAGCGCGTGAACTCTGCAAACTCCGTCAGAAGCTCCCGGGCCTCCTCAGGGTTTGAGTGGATGTAGCCGGCGATTGCGGCCAGCGCGTTGTAAATGAAGTGGGGTGAGATTTGCGCACGCAACGCCCGCAGCTCGGCGCGCGCCAGGCGCTCGCCCTGCTCGTCCAGCACCGCCAGCTCCAGCTGAGCGCTGACCAGGCTCGCCGCCTCAGTGACCGTCCGCGTGTCGTCGGGCGTGACCCGGTGCCCACGCGTGTGCAGCGCGAGAAACGAGCCTACGAGATTGCCGCCCACGACCAGGGGGGCAGCGATCGCCGGCCCAAGCACGCAGTCAGGCACGTTACAGGTGATCTGCTGTTCAACCTGCACGCGATCCTCAGGGAGGGTGGCGATGATCTCCTCCAGCCGGTCCCCTGCGTGGTGGTGGTCATCGCCGACACCGTCAAAGGCAAGCACCGACTCCAGATCGCCCAGCGCCACAGCCGAACCCTGTGTGAGCGTCAAAAGCTGGGGCATGACTCGCTGGGCGGTCTCCCGTGAGAGCCCGCGACGCAGGCTCGGCAGCATCACGTTGGCCGCGTGCAGCGCGGTCTGGATAGCACGCGTCTCACCGGAGATCACCCGAGGCGCACGCAGCAAACGCAAACCTGCCGCCACCGAGGCAGCCAGCGCCAAACCGACGACAACACCAATGAGAACCTCCACGTCTCTGAGCGCAAAGCATACCCATATGGTTGCGGGCGCAACGGCATGGCGATCAACGTTGCCCCGGCGCAGGAAGATACCCAAACGGTTGTGGGCACAACCTGTAGGCATGAGCGGCTACCGCTTATCGCGTTCCAAGCGCCGCTGGGCTCACCCCGACCCCCGCCCACAGATTGGTTTTGACGCCGTCCAGCTTGTGACTAATGTAACGAGCGTTACTGATTCTCTAGGAGAGGAGAGAAGTTGGCCACTATCACTGAGCAGGAAGCCATTCCCAGCGTGCAGCCAAGCCCAAGCGCGGTGACCGGCTGGGTGCCAGCCAATCCCGCACCGCTCGGCCTGATGGGATTCGGCTTGACGACGCTCGTGCTGAGCTTCGTCAACGCCAACATCGTCGGCGGGGGTGCGGCGTCCTTCCCGATCGTGCTCGGCATGGCCGCCGCGTTTGGAGGCACCGTCCAGTTGCTGGCTGGCATGTGGGAGTTCCGGACGGGCAATACGTTCGGCGCCGTAGCGTTCTCATCGTTCGGCGCGTTCTGGCTCTCCTTCTTCATTCTGGTGATGTTCAACGTCTCACAGCTGGTCAGCGGCGACGCCAAGGAGATCAACTCGCTGCTCGGGCTGTACCTGTGGTCATGGGGCATCTTCACCGGGCTGCTGTTCTTGTGCACATTCGCCTCACCGCGGGCGCTCCAACTGCTGTTCCTGTTGCTGACGGTGACGTTCATCTTCCTCGGCATCGGCAACAGCGGCGCCAACACGAGCATGATCCATGTCGGCGGCTACGTCGGAATCGCGACGGCAGCGGTGGCGATGTATATCGCGGTAGCCGACATCATGCAGGCGGTCTACAAGCGGGCCGTCCTGCCGGTGGGCTGACAACGGCCGTTCTGGTAGAGGTCAAGACAACGCAAAGCCACCAGGCGCGCCCGGCCGGCCAGCCGGGCGCGCCTGGCGCTTTACACCCTCAGGGAGAAAAAGAGAGATATGGCAACTGAGCGCGTGACAACAGACGAACAGGGGCTTGAGCAGGAACTCGCTGAGATGCTCGCCATCGAAAAGTTCGAACCGCCCACACATTTCGTGCAGAACGCGAACCTCAGCGATCCGGCGATCTATGAGAGCGCCGAGGCCGACTGGCAAGGCTGGTGGGTTAGCCAGGCGGAACGCCTTAGCTGGTTTGAGCGGTGGAACCAGGTGCTGGATGATTCCAACCCGCCGTTCTACAAGTGGTTCACAGGCGGGAAGCTGAACGTCTCCTACAACTGTCTGGACCGCCATGTGCAGGCCGGGCTGGGCGAACGGATCGCCTACCACTGGCGCGGCGAGGAAGGCGAGGAGCTGGACATCACCTACTCAGATCTGCTGGCGCGCGTCCAGCGGTTCGCCAACGCGCTCAAGGACGTGGGCATCGGCAAGGGTGATGTGGTCGGCATCTACATGGGCATGGTGCCGGAGGTCGTGGTGTCGATGCTCGCCTGTGCGCGCATCGGCGCGGTCCACAACGTGGTGTTTGGCGGGTTCTCAGCCGAGTCGGTACGTGAGCGGATGGAGTTCTCGCAGGCCAAGGCGCTAATCACCGTGGACGGGGCGGCACGCAAGGGAACAATCGTGCCGGTCAAGCAGAACGTGGACGCTGCAATGGGCGCCCTGACACACCTTGAACACATCATCGTGGTCAGGTCCAAAGGCATCGACTGCGAGATGAGGCCCGGGCGTGATCTCTGGTATCACGAACTTGTTGAGAACGCCGCGGCTGACTGTCCGCCCGAGCCGATGGACGCCGAGGACCCACTGTTCATCCTCTACACGTCCGGCTCGACCGCGAAGCCCAAAGGCATCGTGCACACCACTGGCGGTTATCTGACCGTTGCGGCCAGTACCCACCAGAACGTTTTTGACCTGCACGCCGACACCGACGTTTACTGGTGCGCCGCCGACGTCGGCTGGATCACCGGCCACACCTACATCGTCTACGGGCCGCTGGCCAACGCCACAACCACAATCCTCTACGAGGGCGCTCCGGACTACCCACACCGGGGCATCTGGTGGGAGATCATCGAGCACTACAAGGCGACGCTCTTCTACACGGCACCCACCGCGATCCGCGCCTGCATCAAATGGGGCGTCGAGCACGTTGAGAAGTTCGACCTCAGCTCTCTGCGGCTGCTCGGGACGGTCGGCGAGCCGATCAACCCCAAAGCCTGGCTCTGGTATCACAAGGTCGTGGGCGGCGAGCGCTGCCCGATCGTCGACACCTGGTGGCAGACGGAGACCGGGTCGATCATGATCTCACCCCTGCCGGGGATCGTTGCGACCAAACCCGGTTCGGCGACCCGCCCGCTGCCCGGCATCCTGGCCGACGTCGTCGACGAGTACGAAGGCAAGCCGGTGCAGGAAGGACAGGGCCTGCTTGTGATCAAACGGCCCTGGCCGTCGATGCTGCGGACGCTCTACAAGGAGGACGAGCGTTTTGTGGACACCTACTTCAGGCGGTTCGGCAACGAGATCTACCTGGTCGGTGACGCCGCCCGCAAGGATAAGGACGGGTACGTCTGGGTGATCGGCCGCATCGATGATGTTGTGAACGTCTCCGGGCATCGGCTCTCAACAGCTGAGGTGGAATCCGCGATCGTGGCGTGCGAGTCAGTCGCGGAGGCCGCCGTGATCGGACAGTCTGACGAGCTCACCGGGCAGGCGATCACAGCATTTGTGACGCTGCAGGGCACGCTTGAAGGTTCAGACACCATCGAGACTGAGATCCGCGCGGGCGTGGCTGAACGGATCGGCAAGTTCGCACGGCCCAAACGGATCATCTTTGCCGACGATCTGCCAAAGACCCGGTCAGGCAAGATCATGCGCCGGCTGCTGCGCGACGTTGCTGAAGGACGCGCGCTGGGTGATGTGACCACGCTGCGCGACCCGACCGTTATGGCAACCCTGGAGAGCAAGATCCAGGCTGAGCTGGCAGCCGAGGAGGCGTAGAAGTCGTTGTGCGGGGTGTGTGGCCCGGCCGGGCGACACACCCCGCCGGGGGCCACACACCCCGCCGGGGGCCACACACCAGGCCGGACCACACACCAGGCCGGACCACACACCCGGCCGGACCACACACCCGGCCGGACCACACACCCGGCCGGAACCCGCCGAGCCGTGGTGTGGCGCGTGCGATCAGGTGCAGCGCTTGCGATCAGGAGTGGCGCTTGCGTTTGCGCCGGCCGGCGCGCGGGTTGGCAGGCCTGACCGGCTGCTCAACAACAGCCATGACCTGGTCGTCACTCACTCGCCGTCCGCGTTGTCCGCGTTGTCCGCGGACAGGACGCTGGCGTTGCTGCTGGGCGGCCACCGGCACCCAGGGCACAGCGACCCCCTGCGTCCAAGCGGGCGGGTCACCGCTCGGCCAGCGGCCCGCAAGCAGCACAGCCATGGCTGCCAGCCAGTATCCCTGCACGATAGGCACCAGGCCGCTGATCGGGAAGATGAAGAGCGCGCCAGCAAACACGCCCGCGTAACCGACCATCCGGTTGGTGAGGCCCACACGCATCGCGCTGAGCGCCGTCCAGACAACGCCGACCGCCAGCAACAGAGTGCCCAGCTCCAACAGCAGCGGCAAAAGAACGATCGCACCGGTGGAGGTCAGACGCTCAGCTTCCGGATAACCCTGGTTGCCGGTGGTAACAAACTGATGCGCCGCGTCCGCAACCGCAACCGTGTAGGCAAGCGCCATCACAGCAGCAAGCCCGGCACCAATGGCAGCAAAGTAACGGACCAGCGCCTTCATGTCAGGTCGGCGCGCAGCCGAGACGCGGTGCAGCCAGAAAAGCAGAACCCCCACCGCGCCCAGACCGATCATGTCCATCACGGCGCCCAGAGTGTCCAACGCGCGGCGCTGGTTGGCCGCGATCAAATCAAGCGTCAGCTCGTTCACAGGGGCGTGCACGCCGGAGAGCTGCACCAGCTGTGAGGCGACGATCATGACTGCCGCCAGCAGCGCAACTCCGGCGTAACGGACACGAACCGACGTTTCGTATTGAACCTGCTCAGCGGCAGACATGGACTCGCGATGTTAGATGGTTCAAGACGCAACGTCAGCTGCCGGTGCTTGCAGTCGGCCCTGGCGACCGCATCCGGGCGGGCTGGCCGGTGGACACAGTGAGCAGCAGGCCCACCCAGACGCGTTTTCACGCCCCGCTTGCCATCAAGACCGTTAGCCGGAGTAGCATTGAGGTATGGAAGGTAGCGGCTTCGGTGGTCTCTTCGGAGATCCGGACGAAATTCAGCGGCGACTTGGCGAGTTCGCCGAGCAGATGCAGGGAGCCCAGCGCCTCGCTTGGGCGGACAACGCGATCAAACTCGCCGTCGATTTGACGGTCGCTGCGATGAATCGCATCAATATTCAGGGCACAACCGAACAGCAGGCCGAGCAGCTTCGCTCAGTGATGGCGGTTGTGTTCCCGGAGGCGGTCACCCTCGTGCGTGAAGCGCGTGAGGGTCTCGCCTGAGCAGCCGCCAGCAGGGGCCAGAGCGTGACTTCGCAACGGTCACAGACCGCTACGTTGCCGTTGCTCCCGTTCTGCCTTCAGGATGACTTCACCGCCGAGCGGCACGCGTGGCGCCGCTGTGTTGGGACGTTTCCGGACTTTCCACGATTGCGAGCGTGCGCCGAGTTCGCCCTGTGTCCACCGGTGCCTATCCAACCATCCGGCAGGACCTGAGGCAGAATTGAGGCGCACCACGGTGAACTCGCACCGCAAATGGCAAACCGCAAATGGCAAACCGCAGAGCGGTTATCAGCCGTAGTGCCGCGAATGGATACGCTGGGCGTCGGCGCAGTTCGGCCGGTTGTTTCTGGTAGTCACAAGATGGAGTTCAAGGCCAAGGAAGAGGTGTCAAAGGATGAACGCTGACGCAACTGCAACGCCCGAGAGGCAAGCAGCGGCACACGCAAGACCGAGCAGCGACCTGCGCTGGACAGAGCACGTACATGACGACGACGTGCCGATGGGGGAAGAGTGGCATTCACCGCTCTACGCCATGGCGTGTCGGCAGTTCGCGCGAGCGGCCGATGTCCTGCAACTGGACGATGAGCCGCGCGCTCGGCTGCTGGAGCCGCGCCGCTCACTGATGGCGAACTTCCCCGTGCGGATGGACTCCGGAGAAGTGGTGACATTGACCGGCTACCGTGTCCAGCACACGTTGGCCATGGGCCCCACCAAAGGCGGCCTGCGTTTCGCGCCTGACCTGTCGCTGGGTGAGTGCTCAGCGCTGGCGATGTGGATGACCTGGAAGTGCTCCCTGCTGGGCTTGCCGTATGGAGGTTCCAAGGGCGGGGTGCGCTGCGACCCGTATGTGCTCTCCGCTTCCGAGATGGAGCGGATCACGCGACGCTATACGACCGAGATGATGCTCGTGGTGGGTCCGGACACGGACATCCCAGCGCCAGACATGGGCACCAGCGAGCGTGAGATGGCGTGGTTCTACGACACCTATTCACAGTCGGTCGGCCATTCGGTGCCAGCCGTGGTGACCGGCAAGCCGGTGGCGTTGGGTGGGACCATAGGCCGCCAGAGCGCCACGGGACTGGGCGTCCTGTTTGCGCTGGAGTCGGCACTGGAAGTCACGGGCGAGTCGCTGTCAGGCAAGCGTGTGGTTGTTCAGGGCTTCGGCAACGTCGGTTCGGTGGCGGCCCGTGAAATGCAGGCCCGTGGCGCCAAGGTGCTGGCTGTAAGTGACATTCGCAGCGGCATTTACAATCCCAACGGTCTGGATCTAGAAGCCGTGAACCGCTGGGTGGCCGAGAACAAATATCTTGAGGGCTACCCGGACGCTGACGCGGTCGGACGCGAGGAGGTCCTGGAACTGCCCTGTGACATCCTGGTCCCCGCGGCGCTGGAGAACCAGATAACCGCCACAAACGCCGATAAAGTCCAAGCTCGGCTGGTGGTCGAAGGCGCTAACGGGCCAACCACACCAGCCGCCGACCGGATCCTGGAGGACCGCGGGATCACAGTCGTGCCCGACATTCTTGCCAACGCCGGGGGCGTCACGGTCAGTTACTTTGAATGGGTCCAGAGTTACCAGAAGTACAGCTGGGGCGAAACGCAGGTCCACGATCGCATGCGTGAGATGATGCGCGACGGTTTTGGGCGCATCGCAGCAGCCTCCGAGCGGCTAAAGACTGACTACCGCACGGCGGGGCTTGCCAGCGCCGTGGAGCATGTCGCCGAGGCGTCAAGGTTGCGCGCGATCTACCCGTGAACTGACACCAGTAACTGCACACCGTTTGTAGGTCCACCACGGGTAAGAGGTGTGGTGGACCTGACTCCCAGGAACGTGTCGCTCGTGGCGAACCGCGCCTGGCGAACGGATACCCCAGGGGTACTGGCTGCGCGACCGTAGGTGTCGTCGCGCAGCCTCGAGCACGGCGAGCGGCCCGCGGGACCGCCGGGGGACGTCGTGCCCGGCGGCGCGACACGCAGAGGAAGAGGCGCCGGAAGACGGCGGCGCGACACGCAGAGGAAGGTGCCGGAAGACGGCGGCGCGACACGCAGAGGTAGGCGCCGGAAGACGGCGGCGCGACACGCAGAGGAACCCCCCGTGGGTGGGGAAGGAAATATCCCGCCACGGGATATTTCCTTCCCCACATCGCTAAAGGGTGGTCTGGGCGGATCGGCTGGGCGCCGCTGCTGGCGGGCCGGCTCGACGGTGCCCCTGGTTGGTCGGCTCGGCGACGGCGCCGACGGAGCGGACGACTGCGCCGATTCGGTGCGGACCGTTCCCCGGCGGCCGTCGCCGCGCCGTCAGACGGCCGGCTCCACCTCCACCTGTAGCGCCCCTGCGGCGGTCTTGTTGCTCTCGCGGATCGCCTTGTTTAGCAGGAAGTACAGGCTGGCCGAGACGATGATCCCAAGGATCCATGAGATGTCGGCACCGCCGAGCACCTTGACCATCGGACCTGAGTAAAAGGTCGTGCTCATGAACGGGATCTCCACAGCCACGGCTGCGAAGTAGGCGATCATCGTTCGTGGGTTGACCTTCCGGTAGATGCCGTTGGCTTTGAAGAGCTCCTTCAGGTCGTAACGCTCCTTGCGCACGAGGTAGAAGTCGCACAGGTTGATCGCAGTCCACGGGATCAGGAAGTATGAGAGGAACAGGATGAAGTTGGAGTAGTTGTTGACGAAGTTCCCGCGACCCGCAATGGCAACGGCGCCGCCGACGATGCCCGCGCTGATCACATATACCGCACGGCCCACCTGACCGATGCCATGCGGGTGCAGGGCAGTGAGGGTGGTTGCGGAGGACATGAAGGTGCCGTACAGGTTCATCGTGTTCGCAACAACCACGCCAGACAGGATCACGAGCGTGAACAGCCAGTGCGCACTCGATGCCAGGTCAACGACGAAGCTGGTGCTGCCACCGCCGAACGCCTTTGCCGCCACGGACTCAATCAGCGCGCCAAAAGCCATCATCCAGATCGAGCTGATCACCGAGCCGCCGTACGTCCACCAGAAAGCCGGCCTGAGCGCCGTGCTCCGTGGCAGGTAGCGCGAGTAGTCGGCAACGTAAGGCGCGTAGGTGATCTGCCAGGTTGCGGAGATCGAGACGGCGAGCAGAAAGAGACCGAAGTCAAAGCCGCCACCGTAGTGCGCGTGCGGGTAGGACTGAGTGAGCAGACGGATGCCAAGGTACACGTAGGCCAAAAGCGCGACGAGGCTCACCCACCGTGCCACGGCGTGAATCATTCGGTAGCCAACCAGCGCCAGCAGCGCACAGACCGCTGAGATGATGACGATCGAAAGGTCCGGGCTGAGCCCGGTCCAGCTCGCAAGCGTCGCGCCGCCGAGCACAGCGCTGCTGGCGAAGAAGCCGATGTACATCATCATCACCAGCACCAGCGGCACGATCGCCCCGAAGTACCCGAACTGGGCGCGGCTCTGGATCATCTGCGGCAGGCCGAGTTTCGGCCCCTGCGCTGAGTGCAGCGCCATAAACACGCCACCGATCACGTTGCCGATCACGATCGCAACGATCGTCCACAGCAGGGACAGGCCGAGCGTCACGCCTACGATGCCGGTGAATATCGCGGTTACCTGCATGTTGGTTGCAAACCAGACCGTAAACAGGGAAAACGGTTTCCCGTGCCGTTCCGCATCGGGAATTACA
>JBMFHK010000017.1:0-31719 GCA_049976865.1 Solirubrobacteraceae bacterium
TGGAGAGCTGCTTGACCAGTTGCCCGCCGACCTGTCACGTACCGTGTTTACGCATGCCTCGTGGACGCCGCGGCGTGCCGACTCCTATGAGCGGCTGGCGTTTCTTGGCGACAGCGTGCTGTCGCTGGCAATCACCTCACATATCTTCCCGCTGCTGGAACCCGGTCGCTACGGAGCTGGAGAGCTGACCAAGATTCGTGCTCAGACCGTGTCTGGCCGCTCATGCCGCGCGGTTGCGGAGCGCTTGGGCGTGCTTGAGCGGCTGGCTGCTGCCGCTCCAGCGACAGCAGCAGCGGGAGTGTCCAATCTGCTGGCCACGGAGCGCGTTTTGGCATCCATCACCGAGGCGGTGATTGGCGCCTGCTACCTGGCGTTTGGTTACGAGCGTGTCGCCGGCGCGGTGGTGGAAGCCTTCAGGGCGGAGCTCGAGGCCGCACTTGAGAACCCGGTTGACTTCAAGTCAGCTCTCCAAGAGCGTCTTGCCCGCCGTGGCGTGGTGGTCACATATCACGTGCTCGATGAGAGCGGTCCGCCACACGACCGGACGTTCTCAATCGCCGCACGGATCGGCGCTGAGGAGATCGGTCGCGGCGTCGGGCGCAGTAAAAAGGATGCCGAGCAAGGAGCTGCACAGCGCGCGCTCGCAGACCTGGACAACCCGCTCAAGACCGGGTGACGGCGCGCACGCCATGTATCTGAAGAGCATCACGATCAAAGGGTTTAAGTCCTTCCCTGATCGAACGCGGCTTGAGTTCGGCCCTGGTACGAGCGTGATCGTGGGTCCCAACGGCTCGGGAAAGTCAAACGTGACCGACGCCGTCCTCTGGGCGCTTGGCGAGCAGTCGCCGATGGCGGTCCGGGGTCACTCGATGCAGGATGTGATCTTCGCCGGGGTGCCGGGCCGACAGGTGGCAAGCGCTGCCACGGTCGAGCTGGTCCTCGATGACAGCGACGGCGAACTCGCGCTGGGGCCAGAGATCTCGATCATGCGTCGCCTGGAGCGCAGCGGCGAGGGTGAGTACCGGATCAACGGCGCCCGCTGTCGCCTGATCGACATGCTCGAACTGTTGTCGGACACCGGGCTGGGTAAGGAGATGCACTCGGTCGTCTCCCAGGGCCGGATTGAGGCGATCGTCACCTCCAAACCACGTGAGCGGCGCATGCTGATCGAGGAAGCCGCCGGGCTTGGTAAATACCGCAAGCGCAGACGCCGCGCACAGATCAAACTGGAGCACACTCAGGACAACCTCAGCCGCGCGCTTGACGTGGAACGCGAAGCAAACCTGCGGTGCAAGCCGCTCAAACGTCAGGCGGAGGCTGCTGAGCTGCACCAGCGGATCGGCCGGCAGATGCTTGAGATCCGCTGGGAGCTGGCGCGCGAAGAGCTGCGAGCCCGTCAGGCGCAGCTGGAGCTGGCCACGCAGCTGGCAACCAGTGCGCGGGCACGGCGTGGCGGGATTGAGGCTGAGCTGGAGGCTGTGGCGGTACGCCGGCGCGCCGCTGAAGAGGCTCTGGCAACACGGGCGAGCCACCGGGAGGAGCTCTCACGTCGCAGCTATGCAGCACAGGCCGCAGCCGACCGGATCGGCTTCCGCGCCGACGCGGTGGCCCAGGCTCACAGGACGGTGCTGGCACGCGCCCAACGCGCTCGCACGGAGCTTCAGAGTCTGACCGACGCGGCGTCTGCGCAGGCTCCGGACCTGGACACGGCGGCACGGATCGAGGCTCTGGCCGCTGAGCTGGAGGCGCTCCAACACGATCGTGACGCTGAGCGCCAGCGCCAGATCCAAGAGCTTGACGCCCGGCGCACAGCGGCCGTGGAGCTGCAGGCACAGCGCTTGGAGTCTCTAACCGAAGCTAAACGTGGACGTGAGCAAGCCGAGGCCGGCTACGAGCAGGCGCGGCTGGCTGTGCGCCAGGCCGAGCGGACAGTGGAGGCCGCGCGGCGCGAAAGTGCGCGGGTGGGCGGCGAACTGGCTGCGGTCAACCAGTTTTTGCGCTCCCACCAGAGCGCAGCCGGTGGCGGGCGCTCGCTGGCTGACGAGCTGCGTGTCAGCCCAGGGTACGAGTTGGCGCTGGCTGCCGCGCTGGACGGGCGACTGGGAGCCGTGTTGCTCCACGACCGTGCTGCCGCCGCGGCGCTGCTTGAGCGCAGTGGCCGGGAAGGCGGACGCGTGCTGCTGTTGGGCGCAGGCCGGGACGGGAACGGCAAGGCGTCGGCCGAGCCGTGCGCTGACGCGGTCGCGCTCGCTGACCAGGTCAACGGGGTTGATGAGGCCGCGCGTGTGGCGCGCCGCCTGCTGCAAGATGTCTGGGTTGTGGGCAACCTCGACGATGTTTCGCAGGACTTCCCGGGCGTTGCGGTGACGCTGGCTGGACGTGTGTTTTCCGGGTCGGCCGGTGAGCTCAGGCAGGTGGCCAAGGCCGGCGAAGAGCGAGTTTTGGCCCAGCGCAACCGGCAGACCCGTCTGATCGCTGACAGTGAGGCCGCCCTTCAGGCCGAACACCGCGCGCGCGGCGAGGTTGATCGGGCTCTGGCTTTGGCGACGGAAGCTGACATGCTGCGCGACCAGGCTCTCACCGTGCACCGTCAGGCCGTTGCCGCCCACGACGAGGCCGTTGAACTGGAGCGCCGTCTGGGCGCCGTGATCCAGAGGCGGCGCAACACCTCTGACGAGGGCCCGTTGGCGGACCGCGCTGAACAGCTGAAGGCCCAGCTGGCCGCCGAGCGTGAGCGGTCGCAGCGCGCCGAGCGCGAGCGCGCGCAAAGGGATGAGCGCATCGCAACGCTAACGAGGGAGGTCACGCGTGGTGACCTGCTGGCGCCGCTGGTCGGCGTGCTTGAGGGTGGCATGCGGGATCTGGCTGCCGCGGTCCTTGAACGCAAGCAACAGTTTGATGAGGAGCTCGCGGCTGACCGTGACCTCGCGCAGCAGGGCGTGGTGGAGCTGCGGCTCTGCGCCCAGGACGAGGCGGCCATCAAGGCGCGGCTGAGCGCTGCGGTTGAGGAGCTGACCGACGCGGGAGTTGGCGCCCAGCGTGGTCTTGACCAGGTCGCCGACGCTGAGCAGGCTCTGCAGAAGCTCGCCGACGAACTGAAGTTAGCACCAACTCCGGCCGAGCAGGCCATGGACACGGCGCGGCGGGAAGAACTGCAGGCCGCGTTGGCGCGTCTGGCTCGGCGGGCCGAGCAGATCGGCCCGGTGAACCCGCTGGCCCAGGAGCAGTACAGTCTGGCGCTCGCCCACGTCCAGGAGCTCGAAGCCCAGCGTCAGGATCTGGAGAGTGCGCTGCACGAGCTTGAGGGTCTGATCCGCGACACAGACAGGCAGATCAGCGAAACTTTCCAGGCGACCTTCAACGCCGCTGCGGCCCACTTTGAGGCGCTGGTGGCCAGAGTGTTCCCGGGCGGGCATGGTCGTCTGTCGCTCGCCTCCGAGCCTGAGTCGCAGGTGGCGGTGCTCGGCGGGCAGGCCGCGGAGGTTCCCAGCCAAGACGAAGCTGACAGTGCCGATGACCAGCACGACGGTGAGGAGCTTGACATGCCGGGCGTTGAGATCGAGATCACGCCGGCTGGCAAGGCTATGAAACGACTGTCCCTGCTGTCTGGCGGTGAGAAGTCAATGACCGCGCTGGCCTTCCTGTTCGCGGTGTTTTTGGCCAAGCCATGTCCGTTCTACGTGATGGACGAGGTGGAAGCGGCTCTGGATGACCTCAACATCTCCCGCTTCCTGGGCCTGCTTGAGGCCTACAGTGACAGGGCGCAGTTCATCGTCGTGACACATCAGAAGCGCACCATGGAGGCTGCTGACGCCCTCTACGGCGTGGCGATGGGAGGCGACGGCGTTTCAAGGGTGATCTCGCGCAGACTGCCGGCGCGGCAGGCCGCCTGAGGAGCTGACTGACGGTGGCAAGGGATTGGTCTGAACTGTTTGTGGTCGACGGCGCGACGCGCGAGGGCACCGACACCGAGGCCGGTGCTGGGCCGCGACGCCGGGGCATGTTCGCGCGGCTTCGGGCAAACCTTCGCAAGACCCGTCAGGCGCTGGGCGCGGAGATCCAGGCCACCCTTTTCCAGGAGGTCTCGGCGGAGACGTGGGAGCGTCTTGAAGAGGCGCTGATCTACGCGGACGTGGGGGCCCGCACCACCGCGCGGGTGGTTGGACAGTTGGAAGCGCAGGCGTCAGCCGGCTCTCTGTCCGGCGGGGAAGCGCTGAGTTCACGTCTGGTGGAGCTGCTGGCTGAGATCGCGCGGGTCGGAGACGATCACATCGACCTGCGGGCCAAGCCAACGGTGATCCTGATGGCGGGGGTCAACGGCACCGGCAAGACGACCACTGCCGGCAAGCTCGCCCACCATCTGAGCCGGCAGCTCGGTTACAGCGTGGTGCTGGTTGCGGCGGACACGTTCAGGGCGGCAGCGGTTGAGCAGCTGGGTATCTGGGCGCAGCGGGCCGGCGCCAGCTTCGTTCGTGGCGAGGATGGCACGGACCCGGGCTCGGTGGCCTTTGATGGGGTGTCGCTTGGCATCGCGCAGGGTGCTGACGTGGTGATTGTCGACACGGCTGGACGGCTGCACACGCAGGACGATCTGATGGCCGAGCTTGCCAAGATCCGTCGGGTGATCGCCAAACAGATCCCCGAGGCTCCGCACGAGACGCTGCTGACCGTTGACGCGACCACCGGCCAGAACGGCTTGCGCCAGGCGCAGCTTTTCTCCGCGGCGATCGACGTTACGGGGCTCGTGCTGACCAAGCTGGACGGTACGGCAAAGGGCGGAATCGCGCTGGCGATCGCCGCCGAGCTGGGCATCCCGGTGAAACTGATCGGCACCGGTGAGCAGCTGGATGACCTGCGACCGTTTGATGCCACGGACTTTGTCAGGGCGCTGGTCAGCTGACGTTCTTTGGCTCACGTTGCCGCTGGTCGGCGGCGGCTGCCTGGAGTAATCTCTAGGGGATGGCTGGCTGGCTCGTGTGGCTGATCGTGGCCTGCGCCTTCGGTGCGGGTGAGGTGATGAGCGGGTCAAGCTTCTATCTGGCGCCGTTTGCGATCGGCGCGCTGCTTGGCGCCGGCGCTGATGCGGGCGCTGGGGAGCCGGCGGGGTTGGTCGTCTTCATCGCCGCCACCGTGCTGACACTGCTGACCGTGCGTCCCCTGGTGGCGCGTCGGCTCACAGCCGGCCCAGGCCTGCGCACCGGTGCCGCGGCACTGGTCGGCAAGCAGGCTGTGGTTGTGGAGCGCATCGACAACCACGCCGGCGTGGGTCGGGTACGGATCGACGGCGAGATCTGGACCGCCAGAAGCCTGGAGGAAGGCACGACGATCGAGTCCGGGGCGACCGTCAGCGTGGTTGAGATCAGGGGCGCCACGGCGCTCGTTATGGAGTAGGGAGAGGCAGGGGGAGAACCCATGGCGTTATTGATCGTCGCATTGGTGATCGTTTTGTTTTTGGTGGTGACAGCGGCGCGCGCGATCCGCATGGTCCCACAGGCCAGGGCTGGGATCGTGGAGCGGTTTGGCCGCTACCACAAGACCCTGAACCCGGGGCTGGCCGTGCTGGTTCCGTTTGCGGACCGTCTGCGCCCACTGATCGACCTGCGTGAGCAGGTTGTGAGCTTCCCGCCGCAGCCGGTGATCACCGAGGACAACCTGGTGGTCAACATTGACAGCGTTCTGTATTTCACGGTCAACGATGCCCGCTCGGTGACCTACGAGGTGGCAAACCCGCTGCAGGCGATCGAGCAGATCACCGTGACCACGCTGCGCAACGTGATCGGGTCACTGACGCTGGAGAGCGCGCTGACCAGTCGCGACCACATCAACGCGCAGCTGCGTGGTGTTCTGGATGAGGCGACCAACAAGTGGGGCATCCGTGTCAACCGCGTGGAGATCAAGTCGATTGACCCGCCGCCGACGATCCAGGAGGCCATGGAGAAGCAGATGCGCGCCGAGCGTGACCGGCGCGCGGCGATCCTCAACGCCGAGGGCGTCAAACAGGCTGCGATCCTGACCGCCGAGGGCCAGAAGCAGGCGGCGGTGCTCACCGCCGAAGGTGAGCGGCAGGCGCAGATTCTGCGGGCCGAAGGTGAGGCCAAAGCGATCGACACGGTCTTCGGCGCCATCCACAAAGGTGACGCCGACGCCAAGCTGCTGAGCTACCAGTATCTCCAGATGCTGCCAAAGCTTGCCCAGGGTGACGCCAACAAGGTCTTTGTGATCCCGTCTGAGTTCTCGCAGGCTGCCGGCGGGCTGGGGCGGCTGTTTGGACAGGGCGACCACAGTGCAGCACAGGCTGAGGACGAGCAGTAGCGAATTGTTCACATTCCGCCGCTGATTCAGGTTAACTTGCGCGGCAAAGTGTTGGAGAGTCAGGCGGTCCGGGACAGCATTGGACCGGTCGTCCTACGACCGGGTCAGCTGGCGCGGTCGTGTCTGTGAACCCTTGGAAGGGGGAGTTGCATGTCATCTGTAAGCGATGTTGGGCCCGGCGGTGCCGGTGGTTCTGGGCCTGAGGAGACGCATCTGGCCACCGATGCGCTGGGTCGTCTGGACGCGATCGTCATGGCGGTCGCAGGCAGTGCTCCCGCGTACACCATTGCCGCCACGACGGCGACGGTCATAGGGGCCGTGGCGCTGGCAGGCCCGGCCGCGATACTGTGGTGCGGGATCCCGATGCTCGGGATCGCGATCGCATACCACCAGCTCAACAAGATGGGCGCGAACGCCGGCGCCGCCTACTCCTGGGTCGGCCGTGTCATCCATCCTGGCCTTGGCTTTCTGACCGGCTGGGCGCTGGTCGTCGCCGCCACCATTTTCATGGTCGCTGGCTCGCTGCCGGCCGGCCAGGTGACGCTTTCTCTGTTCAGCTCCACACTCCCCAACCACGTGTGGCTGGTCACCGTGGTCGGCGCGGTCTGGTTCTTGGTGATGGCCTACTTTGTCGCGCGCGGCGTGCGGATCACCGCCAACGCCCAGTGGATAATGTCCTCAATTGAGGTGCTGCTGCTGGCGGTGTTCGCTGTGATCGGCATCCTGCACGGCCACCATGCGGTGAGCTTCTCAATGAGCTGGTTTGGGTTCAGCCACTTTCACAGCTACAGCGCGTTCATCGCCGGGGCACTGATCGCCACGTTCTACTACTGGGGCTGGGACGTCTCATCAAACCTGAGTGAGGAGACAGCCAACAGCGAGAAGCACTCCGGCATGGGCGCCATCATCGGTGTGTTCCTGATCTTCGTGCTCTTTGAGGCGTTCACCGTCGCGATCAACATGGACCTGACACCCAAGCAGATCGCGAGCGGTTCAAGCAACGTTCTGCAGACGTTTGGCCAGATGGTCGGCAACAGTGTCGGCGCCAAGCTGATGATCATCGCGGTCATGCTCTCAACGATCGCCACGCTGGAAACCACGCTCATCCAGGTGAGCAGGTCGCTGTTTTCAATGTCCCGCGAGCAGACCTTGCCGGCGCGCTTTGGGCGCCTGCACCCGCAGTGGCAGACGCCGGTGTTTGCGACTGGCGTGGTCGTGGTCATCTCCCTGGCCCTGTTTGTCGCCTCCAACCTGGTCGGCGGCGGCATCAACCAGGTCATGACCGACGCGATCGACGCGCTCGGCCTGCAGATCGCCATCTACTACAGTCTCGCGGGCTTTGCGGCGGTGATCGGCTTCCGAAAGCTGCTGTTTGACTCGATCTCCAACTTCTTCTTCATGGGTCTGTTCCCGCTGCTCGGGGCGATCTTCATGCTGTGGGTGTTCGTGGAGTCAATCGTGACGCCCGGCAACCTCACCACAACGCAGCTTGCCATCGGCTTGGGTGCGCTTGCGATCGGGTTGGTGCCTGCGATCTACTACTACTTCAAGGGCAGCCCTTACCTGCACGAGGTCCCGACGCTTGGCCGCGTGAACATCACCAAGGAGCTGCCGCTGGAGGGCACGCTCTAAACGACGGGTTGGTTCAGGCGCTCGCCAGCGGGCGAGCGCCTGAACGCCTAAGCTCTGTGGCGTAGATGTTTGACGCGCTCGCCGAGAGACTGCAGGCAACGCTCAGTGATGTCCGCGGTCGCGGCACCGTCACCGAAGCTGACCTCAACGCCGCCATGCGGGAGATCCGCCTGGCGCTTTTGGAGGCTGACGTCAACTTCCAGGTGGTGAAGAGCTTCACCACCGCCGTCAAAGACCGGGCGATCGGCGCCGAGGTGATCGGCAAGCTCAACCCCGGCCAGCAGATCGTAAAGATCGTCAACGATGAGCTCTGCGAGCTGATGGGCGGAAGCGCCCAGGAGGTCAAGCTGGCTTCGCGCCCGCCGACCGTGATCCTCATGGCAGGCCTGCAAGGCTCCGGCAAGACCACCGCCAGCGCCAAGCTGGCACGGTACCTGCGCCAGCAGCATGGCTCGGCTGTGGCGCTGGCTGCCTGCGACGTGCACCGGCCAGCTGCCGTTGACCAGCTGGTCAAAGTGGGCGCGCAGGTGGGCGCAACGGTATATGAGCAGGGAACCGACCGAGACCCGGTTGCCATCGCCGCCTGGGCGCGTGACCGGGCGATCTCAGACGGCAAGGACGTGCTGATCGTCGACACGAGCGGACGTCTACACGTGGACGCCAAGCTCATGAAAGAGCTGGTGGACATAAAGAAGGCGGTCCGGCCGGACGCCGTGCTCCTGGTCGTCGACGCGATGACCGGGCAGGATGCCGTCAACGTTGCCGAGCAGTTCGCAAAGAGCGTCGACTTTGACGCGGTGGTGATCAGCAAGCTTGACGGCGACGCCCGTGGCGGTGCGGCCCTGTCTGTCAAAGCGGTGACCGGCAAGCCGATCATGTATGCGTCAACCGGAGAGAAGCTCGACCAGTTCGAGGCGTTTCATCCCGACCGCATGGCGCAGCGGATCCTCGGCATGGGAGATGTGCTGTCGCTGATTGAGAAGGCGACAGACGCGTTTGACGAGCAGCAGGCCCGGGAGCTTGAACGCAAGTTCCGCCGTCAGGAGTTTGACCTTGAGGACTTTCTCCAGCAGCTGCGTCAAGTCCGCCAAATGGGGCCGCTTCAGAACCTTCTGAGCATGCTGCCAGGGATGGGCAAGGAGCTCAAGAACGTCAAGCTTGATGAGAAGGAGTTTGACCGGATCCAGGCGATCATCCTGTCCATGACGCCGCAGGAGCGCCACCACCCCGCCCTCATCAAGGGCTCCCGGAGGCTGCGGATCGCCCGGGGGTCGGGGACAAACGTGCAGGCCGTCAACGCGCTGATCAAGCAGTTTGAACAGATGCGCAAGTTGATGAAGGCGGTCGCGTCGGGCAAAACGCCCGACCTGGGTGCGCTAATGCGCCAGGCACGCTAACCTGTTCGCTCTATGGCAGTCAGACTGAGACTAACGCGCATCGGCGGACGCAAAAACCCCATCTGGCGGGTGGTTGTCGCCGATCAGCGCTCCAAACGCGACGGACGTGTGATTGAAACCGTCGGTCATTACAACGCGCAGACCGAGCCTTCGACGATCGTTCTCGATGAAGCGCGGATCCGGGACTGGCTGGCGCGCGGCGCTCAGCCCACCGACACCGTCAGAAAGCTTCTGCGCACCCAGGGTGTCGGTTGAGTCAAGCAGCTCTTTCACCGCGCGAGCTGCTTGAGTATCTGGCTCGCGGTTTGGTCGACGAGCCAGACCGCGTGAAAGTGAAGGAGAACCTGGAGAGCGACGGCAGTGTGCTGCTGGAACTTGCCGTGGGGCAGGGGGACTACGGCAACGTGATCGGGCGTGGCGGCCGCACTGCGGCAGCACTGCGAACGGTCGTCAAGACAGCAGCCGTCAGGTCTGGGGGCCGTGTCTTCATCGATATAGTCGACTGATGCCGGACCGGGACACGGTGTCGGAGCGGTCGGTGCCGGAACCGGGAGACACCCGGGGCGGTTTGCTACATGCCGGAACGGTCGGTCGGCCGCACGGGCTGGACGGAAGTTTCCTCGTTAAAGACGCCAACTCGGTTTTGCTCGCGGCTGGCGCGATGCTCACCGTCGACGGGGTGACACGCCAGATCCAGCGGCGAGCAGGCACTGACACGCGGCTGATCCTGCGCCTGGACGGGTGCGCTACCCGCCAGGCCGCCGCGGCGCTGCATGGGCAAAAACTGCTGTTTGGACGCGGCGATGCGCCAAAGCTGGCCGAGGATGAATGGTGGGCCGAGGACCTCAAGGGCTTGCGGGTGTACGACGGATCGCTTGAGGTTGGCGTGGTTACCGATCTGCTGGCGTTCCCATCATGCGAGGCTTTGGAGGTGCGACGCCTCGCCGTCGGCAAACCGCTGCTGGTGCCGCTGGTCGCTGACGCAGTGAAGGTGATCGACGTTGCGGCGGGCCGCGTCTCAATCGATTTAAAGTTTCTTGGTGAGACGTAGATGGAGATAGACATCTTCACCCTGTTTCCTGAGGCGTTCAGCTGGTTTGAGTCGCAGCGGCACGTGCGTAACGCGGTTGCCGGAGGTGTGCAACTTGGCTATGTGAACTACCGTGATCACACGCCGCTGAGCGGCGGACAGGTGGATGACACACCGTTTGGTGGCGGTGCCGGGATGGTGCTGCGAGTGGACGTTGTGGAGGCGGCCCTGCGGTACCGTTACCGCCAGGATCCGGTGGACCTTCGCGAAGGCCGCAGGGTGATCGCGCTGACCGCCGGGGGCCGCATGTTGGATGACGCGCTGGTGGACGAGCTCGCCGGTGAGCCGGCGCTGACGTTGTTGTGCGGCCGTTACGAGGGCTTTGACGAGCGGATTCTTGAGCGGTTCGCGAGCGAGCGGCTGTCGATTGGCCGTTACGTGCTGGCCGGCGGCGAGCTTGCTGCGATGGTTGTCTGTGACGCGGTCCTGCGCAAGCGGCCCGGGGCGCTCGGGCACGAACAGTCAGCGGTTGAGGAATCGTTCAGCGCTGCGCTCGGCGGCGCGCCGGAGTATCCGCAGTACACGCGGCCGGCGGACTATCGGGGATGGTCCGTGCCGGAGGTCCTGCTCTCAGGCCACCATGCGAACATTCGCAGCTGGCGTTTGCGGCAGGCGCAATTGCGTGACGAGCGCGTTGAGCATCGTCCGCTACCATAGGCCGCCGCACGGCGATTAGCTGCGCAAACCTTTCTACTGTCTGTTCCCCACGATGCCGGAGTTGCCGGCAACTGAAGGCGTCTGATGAGCACCGTCATTGAATCCCTGGAGCGGGCACAGCTCCGCCGAGTTCCACAGTTTGACGCTGGCGACCGCCTGCGGGTCCACTTCCAGGTGATCGAGGGCACGCGCCGTCGCACCCAGGTCTTTGAGGGTGTTGTGATCAAGCGTCAGGGGCATGGCGCGCGTGAGACGTTCACCGTACGCAAGCAGTCCTTCGGCGTCGGCGTCGAGCGTACGTTCCCGCTGCACTCGCCAAAGATTGAGAACATCGAGGTGGCTGCCCGTGGCGCCGTGCGCCGCGCCAAGCTTTACTACCTTCGTGACCGGGTGGGTAAGCGCGCCCGCGTACGTGAGCGGCGCAACACCGGGCCCGAGGTTGCCGTGGAACGCGAGCTGCTCTACGGTCCGGCGTTCGCGGACCAGGCGCCCGAGCGTCCGTCCGACGCGGTCAGTGACGCGCAAGCGGTGGGGCAGCCTGAGCACGAGGAAAGCGTCGCCCTGTCGCCCGCCGACGCGGGAGCACAGGAGTCCTGATGTCACCGCGCCGACGTCGATAACCTCTCGATGGGAGCTCAGACACGCAAGCGCAAGGGGTTCGTCGCCAACACAGTTGAGCTGGTGGTCACGGTTGCGGTGGCGGTCGGTCTGGCGTTGCTGGTGCAGGCCGTGCTGGTCAAGCCCTACAGGATTCCGTCCGGCTCGATGATCCCGACGCTTGAGATCGGCCAGCGGATCCTGGTAAACCGCCTTGACACCCACCCTGGGCTTGGCGATGTGGTCGTATTTCACCCTCCGGTCGGAGCGGAGGAGTCCGGCAACGGCGGTTACGGGCTGTGCGCCAACCCCAAACAGGGTTACGGGTTCCCGCAGGCGTGCGATCAGTCCACCAGGCAGGAGTCAAATCAGACCTACGTGAAGCGTGTGGTGGGGTTACCTCGCGACCGCCTGGTGATTCGCAACGGCCATGTCTGGCTCAACGGTGTTGAGGAGAAGGGCTCATACGTTCAGTCCTGCCCGTACCCCTCCCAGTGCACCTTCCCCAAGCCGATAACCGTTCCGGCCGGGGAGTACTACATGATGGGTGACAACCGTGGCATATCCGATGACAGCCGTTACTGGGGTCCTATCAAACAGAGCTGGATCGTGGGCGTGGCGTTTGCCACCTACTGGCCGATCGACCGGATCGGCAGTCTCTAAGCAGGCTCGGTGAGCACGCCCAGGGCGCCCGGGCTCAAACTGTTGGCTTACGACCGGTCGCTGGGGGCGCGTTACGTCGCCGGTGCCGACGAGGCCGGCCGCGGCGCTCTGGCCGGACCGCTGGTGGCAGCCGCAGTGCTGTTTGACCAGTGGCGGCTGCGCCCGCAGGACCGGCGCGCACTTGCTTTGCTGGACGACTCAAAGCGCCTGACCGCGACAGCGCGCGCCGACCTGTATCCCGTGATCCTGCGTGTGGCCGTGAAGGTGGCGATCGTCTCACGCTGTGCCCCAGGGATTGACCAGCGAGGACTGCATGTGACCAACCTGGCGGCGTTGCGTGAGGCGCTTGCGATGGTCGCGTGCCACGGAGCGATCTGTCTGAGCGATGGTTTTCACCTGGGTGAGCTGGGTCATGAACACCGAGCCCTGGTCAGGGGGGACTCCACCAGTGCCGCGATCGCCGCCGCGTCAGTGTTGGCCAAGCAGACTCGGGACCGCTACATGCAAAGAGCGGACGTGTGCCACCCTGGCTGGGGTTTTGCTCGGCATGTGGGCTACGCGTCCAGGGAGCATCGCGACGCCATTGCGCGGCTCGGGGTCACACCGCTTCACCGCCTTTCCTTCAGTTCGGCTGCCTACCAGCAGTCGGGCTTTGGCGCTGGCCGGGCGGTGAGCCCTTAAGCGGTGTTCGAGGGAGTCAGGATGCACAAACTGGACGAGCGGGCCAGCCGGGCGCTGGGACGAGGGCCAGCCCTCCTGCGTCGATGCCGACTAGCCGGCGCTTCAGAACGCTCCCTCGACATGATCCAAACGCAGCAGCTGGCCGTCGGGGGTGACCGTGACACCGATTGCATCAAAGCGCAGCTCGGGGGGCCGTGGCCGGCCCGCGGTCTGGGTGGCTAGCCAGACGGCCGCCATCCGGCGGACCTGCGTCCGCTTGCGCAAATGGACTGACTCAAGCGGGTCGCGTCCGGTCGGGGTTGGCAGCCGCGTTTTGACCTCGCAGAAGACCAGCGTCGTGGCGTCGGCCGCCACGATGTCAAGCTCGCCGTGGCGGGTGTGGAAGTTTCGCGCCAGGATGCGCATGCCACGGCGAGCGAGGTGCTCAGCAGCCAGCTGCTCACCAAGCGCGCCAAGCTGGCGTCTGCGGTCGTTATGCATGCGCCCAAGCTAGAGCGACAACCGTGACCGGAATGTGCCGCGGTGTCTTGCCAATGTGACAGATCGCCCGTCCGGTCGTGCAGATGTCACAAAGCGTTCACCACGCGTCACCCAACCGATACACCTGCCTGTTTAGGTTGTCAGCGATGCTTGCCACCGCCACAACTTTCACGATCGACGGCGTGCAGTCACGGCGCGTGAATGTGGAGGTGGACGTCCGTCCGGGCCTGCCGGCGTTCACGATCGTCGGATTGGGGGACACAGCGGTTCGTGAGTCCCGTGAACGGGTCCGGGCAGCCATTCTGAACTCAGGATTTGAGTTCCCGCAGCGCCGGATAACCGCCAATCTGGCCCCCGCATCGCTGCGGAAGGCTGGGCCTGGGTTTGACGCCGCAATCGCGCTGGGCGTGCTGGCTGCCAGTGGCCAGCTTGAACCGGATGCGCTTGGCGGGGTGGCGGTGTTTGGCGAGCTGTCGTTGAGCGGCGGGCTGCGGCCTGCCGCTGGGGCGCTGGCGGTCGCCGAGGGCGCGCGACGCAGCGGGCTGGCGGGACTCGTCGTGTCCGGGGCGCAAGCACCAGAGGCGGCGCTGATCAGCGGTTTGCGCGTGTTTGGGGTCAGCGGCCTGAAAGGGGCGGTGGACGCCGTCACCGGTCGTCAGGTCCCGCCGCAGGCCAAGGCTGCGGTCAGCGCGCCCGCTGACCGAGGGCTCGACCTAGCCGACGTGCGCGGCCATGCTGTGCCACTGCTTGCGGTAGAAGTTGCTGCGGCGGGCGGGCACAACCTGCTGTTTGAGGGGTCCCCGGGCACCGGCAAGACGATGCTGGCGCGGCGCATCCCCTCGATCCTGCCGCCCATGAGCCTCCAGGAGGCGTTGGAGGTCACGCGCCTGCACGGTATCGCCGGTATCCATCGTGGCGGACTGATCGCAGAACGTCCCTTCCGTGCACCGCACCACACGATCTCGGCGGCCGGACTGGTGGGTGGCGGCAACCCGCCACGTCCCGGGGAGGCGACGCTGGCGCACGGCGGCGTGCTGTTTTTGGACGAGCTCTCAGAGTTTGGGCGCACCGCGATTGAGGCGCTGCGTCAGCCGCTTGAGGATGGGCGGGTGACGATCGTCCGTGGGCAGCGCTCGCTGAGCTTTCCAACCCGTTTCATGCTGGTTGCCGCCACCAACCCGTGCCCGTGCGGATACGCCGGTGTCGGCGACCGCTGCCATTGCTCGGAGCTTGATGTGGTGCGCTACCAGCGGCGGCTGAGCGGTCCGTTGCTTGACCGCATGGACCTGCTGGTGACCGTGGGCCGTCCTTCAGAAACAGACCTCAACAGCCCGCCGCACACGACCTCCGCCCAGGCGCGGGTGCGGGTGGCGCAGGCACGCGAACGTCAGCGCAGGCGCCTGGCCGGCACCGGTGCGAGCTGCAACGGGGAGATGGACGCCCGGACCGTGCAGACGCGGGTCCATATCGGTGCGCAGGCGCAGGCGCTGCTGCGCACCGCATACACGGCCGGTACTCTCTCAGCGCGGGGTCGGCACCGTGTGTTGCGTGTCGCACAGACGCTCGCCGACATGGACGGACGCGACCTGGTTAGAGGTGAGGATCTGCTGCAGGCGCTTGCCATGCGCCAGCGCGTGTCTGAGGCCGAGGGTCTCTGAGGCCGAGCGTGTCCGATGAGCGTCACGGTGCCCGTTTTAGCCTGTGAACAATGTCTGCGGCGCACCTGGCTGCTCGAGCGGATGGGTAGTCACCTTGATCTTCGCATCGGTGTTCTCAGTGAAGTGCTCGAGCTTGACGACCAAGCGCTGATCGCGCTCAGCTCCAAAAAGTTCAGCGCGCAGGTGCTGCGGGAGTACGAGCGCTTTGGCCAGGATGAGGCGCGTCTTTTGCGGGAACGTGCGCAGGCGGCCGGCGTCACGCAGATCTGCCGTTGTGAGGAGCGCTACCCGCAGGCACTCCGGTCGCTGGCCTCAGCGCCGGCGGTACTGCACGTGGCAGGACGGGCCGAGTTGTTGGCGGAGCTTGCCGGCGGAGACCCGGTGGCGGTGGTCGGCTCCCGCAAGGCGACGGCGTACGGGCTGGATGTGGCGCGCATGCTTGGACGCGGAATCAGCGCCAGCGGCCTGACGGTGGTCAGCGGGCTGGCGATCGGCGTGGATGGCGCTGCGCACCAGGGCGCACTTCAGGCCGGCGGGAGAACCATGGCGGTGATCCCCGGGTTCGCCGCCGACGCCTATCCGCGTACGCACCGGGCGCTGCACCGTCGCATCGTTGAAACCGGGGTGGTGCTCAGTGAAACCGGTCCCGGCGCGACGGTGCGACGGTGGATGCTGCCGGCGCGCAACCGCATCATCGCGGGTCTGTCACGTCTGACCGTGCTGGTTCAGGCTTCCACACGGTCCGGTGCCGGCATCACGGTCCGGGCGGCACGGGGTCTCGGACGGGCGGTGGGGGCGGTGCCCGGTTCGGTGCTTTTGGAGCAGTCACATGGTCCAAACGCGCTGCTTGCACAGGGCGCGATCGTGATCCGGGACGCCCAGGATGTGCTTGACGCGGTGCTGGGGGCCGGAGCACTGACATTGCGCGCCGACGCCGCTGTGGCGCTGAGCGCCGAGCAGCGAACCCTGCTGGATCTGATCGGCTCGGGGGCCGACACCTTGGATGCGCTGGGTGCGGTTGGATACTCCGGCCGCGAGAGTCTTACGCTGCTGGCCGGCCTGGAGCTGGCCGGCGTGTTGGGGCGGGTTTCGGGTGGCCGCTACGTGTGCCTGCTCTGAGCGCGCCTCAGTTGTCCGTGCAGGCTTGCGGCGACGGGTTGGGCAGACAGCTGGAGCCGTACGGATCGCAGTGAGATCACGTCTTGCTCTGGCATACTTGGCGGGTGCGTTTGCTGCGTATGAAACCCGGTCACGGGGAGGTGCTGGTGACCGAAGGTGATGTCCAGCTTCATGAGGACCACCGCCGTCTGGTGGCAGCCTTTCGCCAGCAGCTCGACGAGGGGCTCTGGGCTGCCGTGCCGGTTTCTGCCGCTGACGGTAAGCGACAGGCGCTCATGGTTTCACGCTTTGAAGACGTGCCTGCGGATGCGGAGCGGGTGATCTTCTTTCCGCACGCCAACGGCGGGTGACAGCTGGTCATGGGCTTTCCGATTGCGGTGACGGGGCTGGTCGCGGTGACCCTGGCGGCCGATACGCTGCGCGTCAAAGCCCGCGAGATGATCGCCCGCCGGCGCCAACGCAAGCTGCTGGCAGGCGCTGCAGATCAGGAAGGCGGCACGGCCGATCCGGGGCGTGAGCTTCGTGCCGAACGGGCGGCGCGTGCGCTGCTGCACTCATGTGTCGGCGAGGAGGACTGGGAGATGTACAGGGCGTTGGGCTTCATGCGCGTCTGGGCGCGACGGCCGCACCACGGCAGAGGCGGTGTTGAGCACGCCTACCTGGTCTATCCGCACGAGCCGATCGTCTGCTACGAGCCGCAGACCGGCAGGCTTCTTGGTGAATACTGCGTCACGTTCCCAGACACCAGCGCGCCCCACGGAAGTGGCCGGCTGCCAGACTCTGATGACGTGCTGGCCAAATGGATGGCTCTGGTAGGTGATGAGCGCCAGCTGCTTGACAACGCCAACATGCATCTGCCAGGCCGCTACACCGATGTGAAACGCGTGCGGCATGACATCTGGCGTCTGACTCGCTGGGAGCAGCAGCGTGCCGCCCACGCTCTGGCTGATCTGCGGGTGAGTTCACGAAAGTCGCCATCTTGATGGGCAGCCAACCGCCAGCCGCACGCTGCTTTTATGCGGGGAAGGCAACCAGCTGCACGATCTTCAGGCTCCGGGTCTCAGGGCCCAAGCGCGCCGTTGAGCGTCCTGGCGTGTTAGCGCTGGCGTGAGGTACCGCTTGAGTACGCTGCGGGCAGGCTTCCAGCGCCGCCCCTGGGCTGCCGTCCTGGCATTGATCGGCGCTGGCGCCGTGGGGCTTGGTTTTTGGCAGCATGTCCAGGCTGCGCAGGCCGCCGGCACGGTGACCATCCAGACGGCCTATGAGAACAACCCGATCAGCGTCGGTATGACAGACACGGTCGGTTACGAGGTCTCAAACAGCACGGGCGTCACGCAAACCGTCAGCTTCACAGACAACCTGCCAGCCGGGGTCGTGCTGGACAGCGTGCCGGCCGTGACCGATCTGGCGGGCGCCGGCTCCTGCACGATCCAGAACTCGATCACCAACCCGGACGCCCCGGCCGTGTACTTTCAACTGTCCGTGAGTCCAGGCTCCTTTAGCCCGGTCTGCACGATCTCTGTGGCGGTTGTTGCAAACACCGCCAGTATCGCGGACGCGCCCCTGTACGACAGCTACAGCTCGGTGTCGCAAGGCGCCACCGGAGCCGCCGCGGGTCTGGTTGTGCTGACCGCTCCAGCCCTGTCGGTGCAGGCGCCGGTCTCTGGGCAGAGCTTCGCGCTCGGTGGGCTCGTCGACGCGAACTTCACCTGCTCAGCGACTGACCCGCTTGACTCAATCGACGCTTACTTCGCCACCGACGACGAAGGTAATCAGATCGAGTCAGGCGACCCGATCGACACGGTAGATCCCGGACCCCACACCCTCCAGTTTGCCTGTTACAGCGCGGTCGGCGGCGGGTATGTAGCTCAAACCGTGTCCTACACGGTCGGCTCGTACAAACTGCGTGCTGTCAGGGTGTTAAAAAGCGGCGAGGTCACCTTCCGCACGTCCCTGCCGGCCGGCACGCTGCTCACCAAGCTTCTGTACAAGACCAAGCTGGTCGGCGAGGCTCAAACCGTATTGAAAGGCGCCTCCAAACCGGTTATCTCCGTCAAGTTGAGCGCTGCGGGTAGGAAGCTGCTGGCTGGCGTCCGGGCCCCAAGCGTGGCGCTGAAGCTTCAAACCGCTTTCACGCCGGCGCCGCTTGGCAGCGGCGTGAACGCCATCTCGCCGGTGGCTCGCATCCTCCTGGCAAGGCCTGTCAGGCTCAGTATGTTGGCGATAAAACGCTCACGGGCCGGCGTCACCGGGCGCCGTGCGCAGCGTGCAGCCGGCCTGTAGCGCGCCGCTGAGATGGCCCAGTGCTTGCCACGCGGTTTGGAGTTCGGTGAGAGGAATCTAAGCGGCGCGCTTCAGTTCCACGGCTACTATGCTCCGGGACTAAGCGCTGCCCATTTCAATAGCGGTCCCGTGTGCCCATGACCACGAAGCTGGAACTCTCGGAATCTGAACTTCGTCACGGCCGTCTGCGTCAAGTAAAGGTCGTTGCCTTGCTTGCCACGATCGCGCTGGCGGTGGTGGCGGCAGCGGCTGGGGTTGTCGCCGTCTCCCGCGGGGCTCTCAAAGCCCAGGGCAGCGCACTGGCGGTCGTGACCATGCCCCGCGGCGGCGGCCAAATCACACGGCTGGCCGCGATCGCTGGTCGTGAGCGCCAGGTTATCGCGTTGCGTGCGCGCGGATCTGAAGTGTTTCCGGTCAAGCCACTGCCGCCCGGGGAGAGCGTCACCATCCAGGCGACCGTCAAGCGGCCCGGCTGGATTGCGTGGCTGAGCGGTACCTACGAGCACCTGCGTCTGACGGTCAGCACCCCGCGGGTCAGGGTCCGCTCAGCGTTTCTCACGCGTCGCCGCGGGCGGCCGCTGACCGTCAGTTTCACCGGCGCGGTCGCGCGGGCTGGATACCGCAATGACGGCTCCGCCAGGCTCGTGGCAGGGGTCCTCGGCGCCCCACAGGACAACCTGGTGCTAAATGAGTCGGCGCAGGCCGGCAGCGCGAAAGTGGCCTTTGCCGCGCGTAGCTGGGAGCTGGCCAGCAAGACGACCGTCTCATGGTTCCCGGCTGGTAGGACCGCCAGCGTCATCACAACGCCAGCGCCGGGCACCGCAATCAAACCGGACACGCCCATCACCCTGATGTTCTCAAAGCCGGTGTCCAATGTGCTGGGCGGGTCTGATCCGAAACTCTCACCGCAGACCACCGGAAGCTGGCGACAGCTGAACTCCCGCACGCTTGAGTTTGTGCCGACAGGCTATGGGTACGGGCTTGCGGCCACAGTGACCGTCGGCCTGCCGTCCGGCGTCCAGCTGGTTGGGCGAAGCGGGGCGCCTGTCGGTGGTGTCGCACAGTGGAGCGTCCCCGGTGGCAGCACTGCGGCGCTTGAGCAGATGCTGGCCGGGCTTGGCTATCTGCCAGTCCGGTTTCACCCAAGTTCCACGGGGTCTGCCGCCAGCTCGCCCACCGCTTCAGCGGCCGCGGCCGGTACCAGCGCGGGGGATGTGACCAGCGTCCAGGCGCTGGAAGCGGCGGCGGTTGCGCCGCCGGCCGGAACTTACAGCTGGCGCTACCCGCACACACCCGACGCGTTGAAGGCACTGTGGTCGCCGACGCAGTTCACAGAACTGACCAAGGGTGCCGTGATGGCCTTTGAGAACACTCAGGGTCTGGCGGTGGACGGCGTGCCGGGGCCGGAGGTCTGGAAAGCGCTGATCAACGCTGTGGTCAAGCACGAGACATACAACTTTGGCTACACGTTCGTGATGGTGAGCGAGAAGCTTCCTGAGACGATCCACGTCTGGCACAACGGCAGGATTGTCGTTGCCGGACTGGCCAACACCGGCATCCCCGCGTCGCCGACCGCGACCGGCACCTACGCCGTCTACCTGCACATTCCGGTCGGGACGATGAGCGGCTTGAATCCGGACGGAACCCCCTACCACGATACGGGCATCCCCTGGATCAGCTATTTCAACGGTGGGGATGCGCTGCACGGCTTCATCCGCGCCTCCTACGGGTTCCCGCAGAGCCTCGGTTGCGTGGAGATGCCCTTCTCGGAAGCTGGGCTCGTATACCCGTACACGCCGATCGGCACGATCGTGCACATAACTGCCGCGTAGCAGAAGCCCAGTGACGGCAGGTGTGCTGCCATCCGCGGCGAAACATTGATTATGCAGGCGCCCGTGCCCGTCGCGGACATTTCGCTTCTCACCGCCCAATGGCGCCGTGTGCTTGATGAGTTTGCCGCTGACCTGCAGCGGCGTGCGGTCTCGTCGCACACGCAGGCCGCCTACCTGGGCGACACCGAGCAGCTCGTGAGCTGGGCGACCGTCCGTGCGCTGGGTCCCGAGCAGATTGACCTGAGAATCCTGCGGCGGTATGTTGCCTCACTCTCAGAGCGCGGCCAGGCACCCACGACCGTGGCTCGCAAGCTGGCCGCCGTGCGCGCACTGTTTCGCGTGCAGCAGGAGCTGGGCCGGCTCGCTCAGAATCCAGCCGACCTTCTGAGCGCACCAAAACGGCCGCGTAACCTGCCGCGCGTACCAAGAGGCGACGAGGTGCAGACTCTGCTTGACCGGATACCTGTCGGCACGGCGCTTCAGCAGCGCGACCGCGCGTTGTTTGAGCTCGCTTACGCCTGCGGCTTGCGAGCGCAGGAACTCGTCACGCTTGACCTTGACGCGGTGGACTTTGACGCAGAGACGGTCCGGGTTGAAGGGAAAGGCGGGAAGACCCGTATCGTCCCGGTCGGAGAGCCTGCGCTTGTTCAGTTGGCACGCTACCTGCAACGTGGCAGGCCAGCGCTGCGGGCGGGGCGCGGCGCGGACGCTGCCGCCCAGGGCGAGCCGCTGTTCATCTCCAAAAGCGGCCGCAGACTGAGCACGTCAGACATCCGCAGAAGGCTCCGAGTATGGACGGCCTCGTTACGCCAGGAACTTCCCGGGCTGGCAGATACGCATCCTCACACGCTCAGGCACAGTTTCGCGACGCATCTGCTTGAGGGTGGCGCGGACCTGCGCGCCATCCAGGCGCTGCTTGGACACTCGACGATTTCAACCACGCAGGTCTACACTCGCGTCGAAACGAAACGCCTTAGAGCCGCCTACGCTCGGGCCCATCCGCGCGCGTAGCGGGCGACACTGAGGTTTCATGGATACGAACGTCAAAGCGATCGAGCTCAAGGATCTCTGGAAGAGGTACAAGACCTTGGGTGACGAGCGCGCCCGTGAGCGGCTGGTGGTCGCCTATGCGCCTCTGGTGAAGTATGTTGCCGGCCGGGTGGGTGCCGGTCTGCCCGGCCATGTTGATGAGGCCGACCTGGTATCCTACGGACTGACCGGGTTGATCGCCGCGATTGAACGGTTTGACCCGGCGCGGGAGATCAAGTTCGAGACCTACGCGATCACTCGGATCAGAGGGGCGATCATTGATGAGCTGCGCACGCTGGACTGGGTGCCCCGTTCCGTGCGTGCCAGAGCGCGTGAGATCGAGCGCGCCAACCAGGTGCTGGAGTCGCGTCTGCAACGGGCGCCGACCGATGAGGAGATGGCGCGCGAGATGGAGATCAGCGTCGCCGAGTTCAATGAGGCGCTCGTCCAGATCTCCACCTCGACACTGGTTGCGCTAGACGAGCTGTGGAACACCCGCGACAGCGGCGGTGATCAGGTCTCCCTGCTGGACACGATCCCTGACCGCGGCGCGCCCGATCCGCAGGCGCTGGTGGACCAGAGCGAGCTACGTGACCGGATCGCCGACGCCATCGCGGCGCTCCCAGAGCGCGAGAAGCTGGTGATCGCGCTCTATTACTACGAGAACCTGACACTGCGTGAGGTCGGCGAGGTGCTGGGGGTGACCGAGTCACGCGTATCCCAGCTTCACACCAAGGCGGTTCTGAGGCTGCGCTCAAAGCTGCAAAGCGAGCTGCAGTAGGCTCCGGGGCTCTGTGCGGTCCAGCGGGACCGCACAGAGCCCCGCTGCGCTTGGCAACGGCCGTGTAAAAGCCGCCTGGCGACCGGGGAGGGTCGGCGAGTATTAGAGTGCCCAAGGTAGTCGCAGGGCGTCCATCCCGAGTGAGAGGAGACAGCATGTACAAGGCCGCGGATCGCATCCGGAACGTGGCGCTCGTTGGCCATCGCGCAAGCGGTAAAACGTCGCTGTTTGAGGCACTTCTGTTCCAGGCCGGCGCGATCGACCGGATTGGGCGTGTTGGCGATGCCAACACGGTGTCTGACTCTGAGCCTGACGAGCGCGCACGGCGCATGTCACTGCAGATGGCGCTCAGCTCGCTTGAGTGGCAGGACCGGCGCATCAACCTCATCGACACTCCTGGCGACCCCAGTTTCGTCGGTGACGCGCTCGCGGCGTTGCGGGTCTGCGAGTCTGCGGTCTTCGTGGTCAACGCTGTGCTCGGCGTCGAGGTGCAGACCGAGCGGCTTTGGCAACGGGCTCAGGACGCCGGACTGGCGCGGCTTGTGTTTGTCAACATGCTCGACAGGGAGCGAGCTGACTTCTTCCGCACGCTTGAGAGCCTCAAGACGGCGTTTGGCCAGCACGTTGTCGCCACTGAGATCCCCATAGGCTCTGAGCATGAGGTCACTGGCGTCATAGATCTGGTCGACATGCGCGCCTACATCTACGACAAGGACAAGCTCGCCCGCGACTCATGCACCATCACAGACATCCCTGAGCACCTGCTTGCACAGGCGCAGGAGTACCGCGAGAAGCTGATGGACGAGGTGGCTGAGAACTCTGATGCGCTGATGGAACGCTATCTGGACGGCGAGGCGATCTCGCACGAGGAGATCGTCCAGGCGCTGGAAGAGGGCACCAACAGCGGACAGCTGTTTCCGGTGACCTGTGGTGTTGCCACCGCGAACCTGGGCAGCAACCGGCTGCTCGACGCGATCGTGGAGGATCTGCCATCACCGGCACAGCGCGGCAGCCTTGACGCTTCAGACCGTGTGCTGAGCGCCGATCCCGACGCTGAGATGTTCGCCTACGTGTTCAAGACTCGCGCAGACCCGTTCGCGGGCCGTCTGAACCTGTTCCGCGTCTACCAGGGCGTGCTGCGCCACGACTCGCAGCTGCTCAACAACCGTGCGCACATCAAAGAGCGGGTGGGCCAGTTGATCAGCTTCGACGGCATCGAGCGCACCCACGTCGAGGAGTTCGGGCCGGGTGACATCGGCGCAGTTGGCAAGCTCAAGGAGACACGTTCAGGGGATTGGCTGGCGGCGCGGGATGAGCCGGTGAAACTGCCGGCGGTGAAGATGCCGGTGGCGGTGATGGCGTTTGCTGTGACAGCGCACAGCCGTGGCGACGAGGAGAAGATGATCACCGCGCTGCGGCGCCTGCAAGAGGAGGATCCGACCATCGACCTGCATCGCGACCCGCAGACAGGGGAGCAGATCGTCGCCGGCCTGTCACAGATGCACGTGGAGGTGATCGTTGAACGGCTGCGCAACCGCTTTGGCGTGGACGTCGACCTGCACCCGCCGAGGGTTCCCTACCAGGAGACGATCCGTGCCAGCGCCAAGGCTCACGGTCGCCACAAGAAGCAAACCGGTGGCCGCGGCCAGTTCGGTGACTGCCACATTGAGATCGCACCGCTCGGGCCGGACGCCGCGGACCGTGATTTTGAGTTCGTCGACGCGATCAAGGGTGGCGTGATCCCCAACGGCTTCATCCCGGCGGTGCAGAAAGGAGTGGTGGACGCGATGCAATCCGGGGTGGTGGCCGGGTATCCGGTGAAGGGCGTCCGGGTGACTGTCTTTGACGGCTCCTACCACCCTGTCGACTCATCCGAGATGGCGTTCAAGCTTGCCGCCGCGCAAGCGATGCGCGACGCGCTTGCCGCCGCCTCGCCGGTGCTGCTGGAGCCGGTCATGATGGTCACCATCACGGTGCCCGAGGATGCGGTCGGGGACGTTGTCGGCGATTTGAACTCACGGCGCGGGCATCCACTCGGTATGGAACCAGCGGGCGCTGGGATGACTGAGGTGCACGCCGAGGTGCCGATGGCTGAGATGCTCTCCTATGCTGTGGACCTGCGCGGTCTGACCGCCGGGCGCGGTGAATACACCATGGAGCTGTTGCGCTATGACGAGGTTCCCGCCCATCTGGCCGGCAAGGTTGCGGCGCAGTCTCAGGTAGAGGCGGTTGGCGCCTGAGCATCCTTCTCGTGCAGGCGCAGGCTAGAAAGCGCGACAGCGGACCCGCAGCACTGACCGCCAGAGTGGCGGTCAGTGCTGCGGGTCCGCTACGCTCCATTGCCTGTCGGTGAGAACCCTCCAGCAAACCCTTGGGCATGGCAGAGACACGCAGCATTAACACAATGCAAAAGCAGGATGTCTGTGACGTTTGCGCGCGTACTCTGTTGCGCGGCGAGCACACGGAGGCTTTTGTGAGCGCTGGGCGTCACTACCACGTCTGTGAGCTGTGCAAGCCCCAGGCGCTACGCGCCGGCTGGGTGCGGGAGGGGGCGCTTCCGGCCGAGCAGACGGCGCCCGGTCGGGAGCGGCGGCCGTCAATGTTCGCCAGGCTGCGGGGGCGCGGCGGGTCTCGCAGCCGCGCGGCTGGAGAGCCCAGTAGGCCGCGTACTTTGGATGACGAGCTGTCAGCCGAGCAGTGGGCCGGACCTGCCCTGCCGCCGGATGGCCAGTGGCTGGACCAGGTTCCGGAGCCCGGCTATGAGCCGGTGCCTGAGCGGCCGCCGTCAAGGGCGCGGCGCAGCAGAGGACCAAAGAACGCGCGCGAGCCGCGACGCGTGCACGCCGTGCCCGCCCAGGTGGACCACAAGATCGCTGCCGCAGTCGACTCGTTCAACGCATCCAGTCACATCCGGACAATCTCCGGCGTGGCCCGATCGCTGGGTACGCCGACGGTGAACCTGACCACCGACCCTTCCTACACGAGCACCGTGTGGATCGTCTTCTCCTGGGAGCTGTGCTGGTACCGCTATGAGGTGGACCTGACCGACACCGGTGAGAATGTGCGCCTCCAGAGCCAGGGCTACGAGCTCTCCGAGCTTGCCAGCCACGAGCTGGTCAGCAACGCCGCCGCCGACCCGGGCGGCGGGGTCTACGTGTACTGAGGTGGGGCTACGGGCACGCACCGGGGCCGGGGCAGGCGGCCCGGATCGTAAACCGCGAGCCAGACCGGTAGGCTATTAAGTCGTGACGCATGTGCTTGAAGAGCTCAGCGCTCGCCTTGGGCGGGCGGCGGCGGAGTTGCGCTCCGGCCATGCGCACCCCGAGCGGACCCTGGAGATCATGGAGGACTGCGCAACTCTCGCCAGTGAGGCGGCCGCCCAGGTCGAGAGTCATGTGCGTGCCCAACTGGAGCCACTGCCCGACCTTCCCGGGCAGCTGCCGCTGTCTGCCTCCCGGTGAGCTGAGAGCCATGATGCAGGCTGGTTTCGGCGTAGGCGACCAGTGAGCAAGAGGATGTGACGTTCATGGCGGACCCCATCAGCAGCCGGTCGTCACCGGAGACGCCAGCGCAGCCGGCTGAGGTGCCTTACCCCGAGCAGTTGCGCATTCGCGTCGACGAGTACCTGGCAAACATGCGATTCACCGATGACGCACAGGTCGCCGGCCTGCAAGACGCGATGTGTTACTCGCTGCTCGCCGGCGGTAAACGGATCCGTCCGGTGCTGGCGCTGGCCACGGCAACAGCGATCGGCATGGATGCTGGGCAGGTGATGCCGCTGGCGGCGGCGCTTGAGCTGATCCACACCTACTCGCTGATCCACGACGATCTGCCCGCGATGGACGATGACGATCTGCGCCGGGGGATGCCGACCTGCCATCTGGCGTTCGGCGAGGATGTGGCGATCCTTGCGGGCGACGGTCTCTACGCCGAGGCGTTTGCGCACCTGCTCAGCCAACAGGCCGGAGAGCCTCGCAACATTCTGCGGGCCGCCGCCGAACTGGCCGCCGCTACGGGTGTCAGTGGCATGGTCGGCGGGCAGTACCTGGATGTGGCCGACTCCGCCGCGGCGGGCCCGTCAGGACTTAGACATTTGCACGAACTCAAGACGGGACGGCTGATCCGCGCGAGTGTTGAATGCGTGTTGCTTATCGACGGTTCACAACAACCTGCCACAATCACAGGGTTCAAGAACTTTGCCAGCGAACTGGGCGTGCTCTTTCAGATCGTCGACGACATCCTTGATGTCACGGGATCTGATCAGGCGCTCGGCAAGCCCAGCGGCAGCGATCAACGCCACGGCAAGCGCACGTATGTGACCGAATATGGACTCGATGGCGCACGCCAACTGGCTCGTGAAGCGCACCGCAAGGCAGACCAGGCGCTCCAGGCGGCCCCGGCAGACGCCGAGCAGCTGCGCCAGATAGCCAACTTCATCGCTTATCGCAGACACTGAGAAAACATGATGACCACCCTTCTCGACAAGATCGACAAGCCACAGGATCTGCATGGGCTCACTGACGAGCAGTTGCAGCAGGTGGCGCAGGAGGTGCGCGATCACATCATCAACACGGTGGGTGAGATAGGCGGTCACTTCGGGGCGAACCTGGGTGCGGTGGAGATCACCGTCGCTCTGCATTCACTGCTTGACTCGCCCCGGGACAAGATCATCTGGGACGTGGGCCACCAGGCGTATCCGCACAAGGTCCTGACCGGCAGGCGGGACCAGCTGCACACGATCCGTCACTACCATGGCCTTGCCCCGTTCTGCTCGATCTTTGAGTCAGAACACGACATTGTCGGGGCGGGGCATGCTTCCACTGCCATCGGCTACGCGGTTGGCATCAAGGAGGCGATGCGTCGCGGGCACGGGGAGGATGGCAACGTGGTCGCCGTGGTGGGTGACGGCGCGATGACCGGCGGGGTCGCATTTGAAGCTGTCACCGAGGCCGGCGGCCTGGGGACGCCGATCGTGGTGGTGCTCAACGACAACGGCATGTCGATAGCACCCAATGTCGGGGCGCTCAGCCGGTATTTCAACCGGGTGCGCCTGAACCCCAAGCTCTGGCATGCGCGCGAGGACATGGAGACCGGGCTTACCAAGCTGCCGGCGGTTGGGCACACGATCGAGCGCTACGCCCCGAGTTTCAAGGAGTCGATCAAAGCCTTCTGGGCGCCGGGCCTGTGGTGGGAGGAGCTTGATTGGGTCTACATGGGGGTGATCGACGGTCACGACATCCGGGCGCTGCGAAGGGCGCTGCGGGAGGCGCTGGCTGCGCAGCGCCCCGTTGTGATCCACGCTGCGACCGTCAAGGGCAAGGGTTTCGCGCCCGCCGAGGACGGCGGCCTTGAGGGGATGGAGCGCTGGCATGCCGCCAAGCCGAAGTCCATTCGCGACGGTGTGCCGGCCAAGGCGCCCGCCGCGCCCGCTGGCGCGGCGCCACCCGCCCCGACCTACACCCAGGTCTTTGGTGAGGCGCTGCTGGCGCAGGCGCGCCGGGATGAGCGTGTGATGGGCATCACTGCAGCGATGAACTCCGGCACCGGCTTGAACATCCTGCAGCGCGAACTCCCCGACCGTTACTTCGACGTTGGCATCGCCGAGCAGCAGGCCACGCTGCTGGCCTGCGGCCTGGCGCTGCAAGGCTGTCGGCCGGTCGTTGCCGTTTACTCGACGTTCTTGCAGCGCGCCTACGACCAGGTCATCCATGACGCCTGCCTGCAGAAGCTCAACATTGTCTTTGCGATGGACCGGGCTGGCCTGGTGGGTGACGACGGGCCGACCCATCACGGCGTCTTTGACATCGCTTTCTTGCGCTGTCTGCCGAACATCGTGCTGATGGCGCCGCGCGATGAGGCGATGCTCGTGCACATGCTGCACACGGCGCTCGCCCATGAGGGCGGACCGGTAGCGTTGCGCTATCCGCGTGGAGAGGGTCTTGGCGTGCCGCTGCCGGCGCAGCCAGAGCTCATTGAGATCGGTGTCGGTGAGATTCTGCGCGAGGCTGGGCCTGGCGACGGTGCGCGTGTGGCGCTGCTTGGCTACGGGACCGGGGTGGAGAAGGCGCTGGATGCCGCCGCACTGCTGGTTGAGCACGGGGTTGCAGTCACTGTCGCCGACGCGCGCTTTGCAAAGCCGATCGATGCTGGCCTTGCAGCGCAGCTGGCCGCCGAGCATGATCTGCTGGTCACAGTCGAGGAAGGGGTACTGAGCGGCGGCTTCGGCTCCGCCGTCTGGGAGACACTGTCCGACGCGGGCATCGCCGCGAGAATCCTGCGCGTCGGTCTGCCCGACCGCTTCATCAGCCACGGCGCGCCGCAGATGCTTCACGCTGAGGTCGAGTTCACGCCCGAGCGGATCGCCGCGCGTGTGCTGGCGGCGGTGGGCGACCGGTCGACGGTTGCCTGACGGCTGAACGTACGTAGTGCAGTGGACAGGCTGAGAGCAGACGTCCTGCTTGTGCAGCGCGGCTTTTGCGAAACCCGCGCCCGCGCGGCAGCCGCCGTACTGGCCGGTGAGGTGCTGCTGCTGCCAGACCGTCAGCGTGTACGCAAGCCCGGTCAGATGCTGGCTGAGCAGACGCAGCTGGAACTCAGGCGCCCCCAGCAGTTTGTCTCACGCGGTGGCGTCAAACTAGCCAATGCGCTTGACAGCCTGGGGCTTGGCGTGGCTGACTCTCTGGCTCTTGACGTGGGTGCATCCACCGGCGGGTTCACGGACTGTCTTTTGCAACGCGGCGCCAGACATGTGACCGCCGTGGACGTGGCCTACGGCCAGCTGAGCTGGAAGCTGCGCGAGGACCCGCGTGTGACGGTCGTTGAACGGTGCAACGCACGGACTCTGACGCCCGCGATGCTCCCTTACGCTGCTGAACTGATCGTGATCGATGTTTCGTTCATCTCGCTGGCCAAGGTGCTGCCTGCGGTGCTCGGCTGCGCGGCGCCGCGATTTGACTGTTTGGCGATGATCAAGCCGCAGTTTGAGGTCGGCCGTGAGCGGATCGGCAAGGGTGGCGTCGTGCGCGAAGTTGCCTTCCGTCGTGACGCGATTGTGGGGGTCGGCCGGGCTGCGGTGCGCTTGGGAGCGACGGTCGGCGGGTTTGCAAGCTCCGGGCTGCCTGGGCCCAAGGGCAACCGTGAGACGTTCGTGTGGCTGACCGAGCACGGCCGTCCCGGCGCGATGGTGGATATTGAATCGGCTGTCATGGAGGTGGAACCGTGAGCGCCCAGCTTGCGACTGTGATAACGCATCGCCGACCGGACGAAACCAGAACTGCATTGGCGGTGTTGGCAGAGGTCGCGGCGGCTTTCGGAGCGGAGCTCTGCATGGATCAAGTCGAGGCCGAAAAGCACGGTCTTGCCCAGTTCGACGGCCTGAATCTGGTTAGTGACACGCCCGTGGACGCTGACATCTGCTTTGCTCTCGGCGGAGACGGAACGATTCTGCGTGCGCTTCGCACCTACGCTGGCACTGGCGTGCCGGTGTTTGCCGTGAACTTCGGAGAGTTCGGGTTTCTGGCGACGGCTGACGCCAATGACTACCGTGCCGACTTTGAGAAGGCCTTTGCCGGCGAGTTCGAAGTCATGGCGCTGCCCGGCCTGCGCGCGCAGCTGCATGGCGGGACCTGGACCGCGTTCAACGACGTGTCGGTTCAGCGCCGTCAGGGGCAGCGCGTGGCGAACCTTTCCTACGAGGTGGCTGATGACATCATCGGCAACGTCCGCTGTGATGGCCTGGTAGTGGCCACGCCTGCCGGCTCGACCGGCTACAACCTGGCCAACGGCGGACCGGTGATGGCATGGGGCGTGGAAGGCATGGTCGTCTCCTTCATCGCCCCCCATGCGCTGACAGCGCGCTCAGTGGTGGTCGCGCCAGCAGATGTTCTAACGATCGAGAACAGCTCACAGGAGGAGGAGGCCGACGTGGTCTACGACGGTCGTCCACTGGGGGTGCTGCATGCGGGTGAGGCGCTGCGGGTGAGTTTTGTCAACGATCAGGGGCTGCTCGCGCAGCTGGACGGCATGAACTTCTACCGGCGTCTGCGCCAGAAGTTCGGGCGCCTGGCGACCTTGCGCTGAAGGTCTCAGGGCTGGCCGCTGGCGCGGCCTGAGACTCCGTGGCTGGTGGGCTGGTCCAGGTTCTCGTAAATTGAGTCCTCCCACGGATGAATCCGGGGGATTCCTGGCTCACGCTGCGAGAGCACCGAATCGGTCCTCTCGTCTGACGCGATCAGCACCAGCAGGGTCGAAACCGGCCCTGGCCAGCATGACGCTGGCGGCGTTCTGATCCCGGTTTGCGGCATGACCGCAAACCTCGCACATGTAGGTGCGTTGGGATAGAGGCAGGCGGGTCTTGGCTCTCGACCCGCAGGCTGAACAGTCCATCGTTGTGTACGCGGGGTTAACCCACACAAGCTGGCGGCCGTGCTTGACGGCGGCGTCTTGGAGCGCAGCTTTCGCCGCTGCGATGCGCGCGTCAGCGGCGGTGCGAGCGAGCCGTGGGTTCTTCAGCATGAACGCCGCAGACAAATCCTCGGCCGCGATCCGATCAAACGACCGGACGAGGTTCACGGCCCATTTCCGAGCCTGATCCTGTCGTTTAGCGGCAACCTTGGCTTTGATTTGCGCGACACGCTTCTTGGCGGTCTGGCACCCCTTCGATGCAGCCTGCCCGCGCGGACGACGACGCCGCGCCATTTGGCGTTCATATCTGAGCAAAGCGCGAGCCGCCCGGTCGCCGTGATGCTCGTGCGGCAGATCAAACACGGGACCGGCAGAGGTTGTCGCCACGGCTTTGAGCCCGAAGTCGATCCCGACAGGCCGGCCAGTCTCGGGTAGGGGCTCAACCTGCCGCTCAACCACCAACGACACGAACCAACGACCCAGCGTGTCACGGCTAACCCGTACGCTCGACGGCTCGCCCGGAAGCTCACGCGACCACACCGGCCGCAGCACGACCCCGCCCGCCAGCACCAGCCTGCCGTCACGTAGCGCGAACCCACGCAGCGTGTAGTTCAGCGACGAAAGCGCCCGGCGCCGGGACTTAAACCTCGGGCGCCCACGACGACCGCCACGCGCCCGGATTTGGATGCCGTCCCGCCGGGCCTCGCAGAAATCACGGATCGTTTGCTGCTGCGCTACTACTGACCCGGCAGCCAGCCACTCATGTTCCGTCCGCCAAGCCGTTAGCCGCCGGTCCAAGCCACCGGACGGCTCGTACGCCGGTTTCTCACCCGTCTCCCGCGCGGCCTGGCGCGCATCGCGGTCCAGGGCGACGCATTGGTTCCAGATCCATCGGCAGCGCCCGTCCTCAGCCAGCAGTAGTCGTTCACTCTGAGCGCTCAAACGCAGCCGATACGAGTACCTGACCTTCACCCCACAAACTATGCGAGCGCGCCCGGATCTATCCTTCGGCAGATGCCGGGCAGGCAAGGTCGCAACAGCAACATCGTGTATCGCTGCCACTACCACGTCGTGTGGTGCCCGAAATGGCGACGGAAAGTTATCA
>JBMFHK010000018.1:0-31367 GCA_049976865.1 Solirubrobacteraceae bacterium
GGGTCTATCGGCGGCGCTGCTCGCCCGTGAACGTGCCGCCCGCACAGCAGGCAGTCTCCGAAGTCGTCGGCCAGCGACGAGCCGCAGCCGCAGCCCTGTCTCGCCTGCTCGCGCAGATCCTCGAGGCCGCGCCTGCCCAGCTCAAACACCTGATAGGGGTCCGAACGCTCGATTACCGGGATGACGCCCGGCGTGAGTGGTGCTCGTCCCTTAGCCTCGTGGATCGCGACGCGGCAGGCGTCGCTGCACGTTCTCCGATCCGAACGGACCTTGCGCCCGTTTATCTCCTCAGGGATCGGCTGCGTGCAGCCTGGCCGCTGGCAGATGCGCCGCCCAGCATCGCTCGGCGGCTCACTAGGACCGTCGCCGCTATCGCCGCTGCTGGCAGACGAGCGGGCCGAGCCGCCACGAGCCTTCGGGCGACCGCCCTTGCCGCGCTGACCGGAGCGGCCACGGCAAAGCTGCCGCCGCGATCCCGTGCTAACCGAGGCGCCGACACGCACCCTCGACGGCGCGAAGCCGACGTGCCTACGGATCGCCTGCGCCCGTATCTGCATGAAGTCAGCAGCACGGATCGCAGCGTCGTCGTGCGGAATGTCGCCAGCATCGAGGCGCGCTTGAGTAGCAGCGGCACGGGCCATGTACTCCGCCGACGGCTCTGGCGTATGGGCCGCGCAGATCTCGTGGAAAGCTCGCACCGCGTCGGCCACGGTCGGATCGACGCGCCGAAACTCCGGATTCACGCCGCCAACGTGCCCCGGAGCTGCGCTCGCATAGGCGTCCGGGTACAGATCACCGAAGCGCGGGCTCGCTTCGATTATGAGCGTGTTCAGTGTGCCCCAGAGCGTCAAGCCACCCTCACCCGGCATACCGATGAAATCGGGATGAAAGCCCGGCGCAGAGAGCGCCCACTCGGCTGCTGGCGCAGTCTCAAGGTGTCGTGCTGCCGCTACGCATCCCGCGTCACTGAGAGTGAGCGTCAAATCCCGAGCGGCCTCACTGAGCGCCGCACTTCCGCGCTGCTCGAGGCCTGTAACTGCTGAGTGATCTGGCATGGGCGCTATCCCCTTGTGAATGTTGGACGAAGTGTCTAGCGCGCCCCTCGGACGGAAGGATTCCCCCGGCCGCGACGCACCCGCACCGAAGGCAAGCGCGTAGCGACCGGGGGACCGTTTCGTCCGGGATAGCAACCAGACAAATCCATGTTGACGCCGACTTACGGCTATCTGAAACCCGCGCCAGCGAAGCGGCCACGCCGCCCGATCGTTTGGGCACTGGAGCCGTTCTGGTGCCCAAACGACCCCGAATCGGTGCCTAATCGCGCCTAATCCGCACCGCCCGAAATCGCCAAATCGCCCGTAAACACTAGGTTTCATGGGCTTTTCGTCCCGTCCGGTGAGTGTCCTCCGGAGCGAAAGGCCGCAGGTTCAAATCCTGCCGGGCGCGTGAATTCGTCTCGAGAAACTGGAGAGGACGTGCGGCGACAGGACAGACCGCGGTTGTCAGTCTATGTGGGGCCATCCCGGAGCGGCCGCAGCATGTCGCTCAGCCGGCCCGCCAGCAACGCGTCGCTCAGCCGGCCCGCCAGCAACGCGTCGCTCAGCCGGCCCATCTGCCCCGCCCAGGCCACCCTTTAGCAACTCGGGGAAGGAAATATCCCGCCACGGGATATTTCCTTCCCCGAGTGTGGCGTAGCGCTCTGCTGTGCTGACGGCCCCACCGGCTGTTACAGGACTCATGCCTGACAGCCGGCCGCAGAAGCTGGCTCAGACAGGCCTGGCCAGAGAGCGCGCAGCGCGACCGGGCCGCCAGCGAGGAAGTCAGAGCCCCAGATCGCTGTAGAGGTCGAGCCCGTGCGGCTCCTGAATCGAGTTGCCACCGTCGACGATGATTGACTGACCCGTCAGGTAGCTCGCCGACGTTGAGACAAGGAATGCGACGACGTTGGCCACTTCATCTGGCCTGCCGGGCCGCCCGACCGGCGTGTTCCGGCCTGCTGTCAGCTCGTCGCTCGTCGACGAGTCAGTGCGTATCCAGCCAGGGGCGACCGCGTTTACGGTAATCCCGACCCGCCCGTACTCGATCGCAAGGCTGCGCATCAAGCCTTCCATGCCAGCCTTGGCCGTGCTGTAGCCCGCCAGGCGTGGCGCCGTCACGATCGGGCCGGTCACCGAAGAGATGAAAACCACTCTCCCGAATTGTCGGGAGGCCATGCCCGCGATCACGGGCTTGGTGGTGAAGATGGATGTCATCAAGTTGGCGTCTAGTTCGGTGGTCCACTGTGCGGCCGTCATCTCGGTGAAGAGGGCCTGGACGGGAGCTTGCCCGCTCGGGGCGATGCCGGCGGCGTTGACGAGGATGTCCACCCGACCGAACTTGGACTCGACGGACCTCACCAGTGAGACCGCCTCTTCTTCGACGGTAAGATCGGCTACACGCGCCATCGCCGTGGCCCCGTCGGCGCGCAGCTGCTCCGCCCGGTCCTCAATTCGGGTGGTCGTCGAGGAGATCGCGACCTTTGCACCGAGCGCGGCCAAGCGCCGAGCGCACGCAAAGCCGATGCCTTGCTCACTGCCACAGCCTGTCACGAGCGCAACATAAGGTTCAAGGTCGCAGAAGTCCGCCATTCGTTCTCCCCTGTAAATAGCTTGCAGGATGCAACGGTAGCCTCAACGCCAGCTGCTGCGTCCGGCCCCAGCGCAGTGGCTGTAGCCGAGCTGGCACAGGAAGTCACAAGCTCCCGGGCCAGGGGTTTCTGAGCGGGCGCTACCTGATTTATGCTTACACGCCCAGCCCTGCTGGGACGAAACTGTCAGAAGCCAAACGCGAAACTTTCCAGCCGACAGCGTGTCTTCGTGGTATCCGTCTTTCTGGCGGAACGCAGAACCGGTATGAGACCAACCCGTACAGCCATCTTGGTAGTTGTGGCCATGTTCGCGGCACCAGCCGCCGCCTTGGCCAGAACAGCCGTTCGCAACCCGTCACAGTCGGCCAGCCAAACGCTGGTCAGTGGGGCACTGTCGTCAAATACGTCAGCCAGCTACACGCCAACTGCGCCAGAACTATCCGCCACCCATCACGCGTTCGGTCCGCGCCGCCCCGCAAACCTTGCTGCCGGCAGGGTCGCTTTGGGCGCTTACGCCGCCTATTTGCAGGCCTTGTACATCTCACAGAACTCGGAGAACGCAGCACAGGCCAATTTTGTGGCCAGGATCGAATCTGGCTGCAAAAGCGCGCTGGAGCCGCTCACCCTCGGTGCTGGCAGCCTCAGCAGCGCCGTACGGTCGACGGTGACGGTGCTTGGCGAAGAGATAGGTGATGACCTGTTGATCAGCCGTGACAGCGTCGTGCCCGGCCCGTTTGCCAGGCTCGCCAGCACTCTGCAGGCACTTCACTGGATCCGCGGCGTCAAAAACATCCGCGTGATCAACCGGTATGTCACAGCGGAACGGGCCCTGCTGTCGCTGACCACAAGCCCTCTCTGCGCGGACATCCAGCTGGCGGCCTCACAGCCAACCACCACGCCGGTAAACACCCGGCTGTTTGTCAAGCAGTACCGCTCCGCTTCGGATAACGCGGTTGCAGCGTTGGATAGCTTTCGTCTGCTTCTGGGTACATACGAGACAGTTGCCGAAACACCGCTCATCCAGCACATCACGACGCTTGCACACACCATCGCGGCGCTGTCAAAAAACGAGCTGCTCTCCAGCGCCCAGGCGCTGACCACCAGCCTAGAGACATCCTGACGCAAAGGCGCGGCGGCCCACGTAGGCCCCGGCCGTGGCGACACCCCAGCCGTGGTGACACAAACCGCTGCCCGGTCGGCGCCGGTCGGCCGCGCGCCAGCGCGCGCCGCTGCCTCTAAGCTGGTGGAATGTTCGAGTTCTCAAGGGATAAGACCACCATGGTCGGTCGCGAACGGGCGCTTCTGGGCCGCACGGCGCCGATGGTGGTGCCAGAGAGCCACACCGTCCTGAACGCGCCGCTTAAGCCCGGCGAGGAGGGCTGGCCAAACGGGCTGGAAACGGCGACCGTCGCGATGGGCTGTTTCTGGGGTGCGGAAAGGCAGTTCTGGCAGCTCCACGGTGTCTACACGACCGCTGTTGGTTACACGGGCGGTTACACGCCGAATCCAACCTATGAGGAGGTTTGCACCGGCTTGACCGGTCACGCTGAGTCCGTTCTGGTTGTCTTCGACCCGCAGGTCATTTCCTACGCGGAGATCCTGCGCAGCTTCTGGGAGGGCCACGACCCGACCCAGGGTATGCGCCAGGGCAACGATGTCGGCACCCAGTACCGCTCCGCCGTGTTCTTCGCCGACGACACTCAGCGAATCACAGCGCAAGCAAGCAGGACGGCCTACCAGGAACGGCTGACAGCGACCGGTTATGGTGAGATCACCACCGAGATCAGCCCGGCCGGGCCGTTCTTCTACGCGGAGTCCTACCACCAGCAGTACCTTGATAAGAACCCGGGCGGCTACTGCGGCCTTGGCGGCACCGGCGTCAGCTGCCCGGTCGGCCTACAGGTTCGTTAGTCGTGGCTTGAGATGAGCCGTACACACACAAGGAGAACCACATGCCGGAACTGGTGATCAACAAGACCTACTGCGGACCTCCAGAATCGGCAAACGGCGGCTATGTGTGCGGGCGCATCGCCGCGTCATTGCCGGGTCCTGCCGAGGTCACCCTGCATGTCCCACCACCACTTGATCACCCGATGAGGCTTGTTGATGACGGCGCCGGCTCAGTGGCCGTGTACGACGGTGAGACACTCGTTGCCGACGCGCACAGCGCCCAGCCGGACATCGCTCCGCATCCATGGGTCAGCCCGGAGCTTGCCCACCGGGCAAGCGAACGCTACGCGTGGGCCGATCCCCACGTCCACCCGTACCCGACCTGTTTTGTGTGCGGCAGTGCGCGCACCACGCCGGATTCGATGCACGTGTTCGCAGGCCCGGTCCCAGGTCTCGAGCCGCTACACGCTTCGCCATGGACCCCCCAAGCGCCTTTTCTCGATGGGGATGGCCAGGTTCTCCCTGAGTTCATCTGGGCGGCACTTGACTGTCCTGGCGGCCACGCGACCAACGCGTTTGATCATGGCGGCCGCGTCCTGCTCGGCCGCTTCACGGTCGAGCTGCTCCATCCAGTCGCTGGCGATCAGGAATATGTTGTGACCGCTTCACCTTTGCGGCGCGACGGCCGCAAGATCTTTACCTCAACGGCACTGCGCTCGGCCTCCGGAGAGCTGCTGGCGCACGGTGCGGCCATCTGGATCGTAGTGGCTCAGTAACGGACAGCCGACTGGGAGGCGACTTGACAGTCAACCAACTGGAATGGCGGCCGGCCGAGTGAAGGCGGCTGGCCGAATGAAGCCGACCGGCCACTCCACCGCGACTGGCCGCTTCACGGTGACAGGCCTCTTCACCGCGACTGGCCGCTTCACGGTGACAGGCCGCTTCACCGCGACTGGCCGCGTGAGAGGGCCTCTCAACCGCCCGCCACAGCCGGCAGGATCGTGACCTCCTGGCCATCAGCAACGGGCGTCTGCAGACCGTCAAGGAAGCGGATGTCCTCACCTGCAACATAGACGTTGACAAAGCGTCTCAGACCATTTTCGTCCGCGATCCTCGCCTTCAACTCGCTGAAGCGCGCGTACAGCGACTCGAGTACCTCACCCACGGTCGCGCCCTCAACCACCGCGACCGCGTCACCGTCTGTGGCAGCACGCAGCTGCGTGGGGATCTTCACATTCACCGACATATCTGTTCTCCTTTACATACGTACGGCGACACGCTCGTGAGCCTCCTCGAAGGCCGCCGTGTTTGGATCGATCTCCCAGGCCTGGAAGGTGCCTCGTGCACATTCGAGCGTTTTGAGTCCCTCACCGGTGATGACCGCCACAACTCGCTCATCCGGACCGATGTCACCACGCTCGGCCAGCTTGCTCAAAACTGCGATCGTGACACCCCCAGCCGTTTCCGTGAAAATGCCGGTCGTCCGCGCAAGCAGTTTGATGCCGTCAACCAGCTCCTCGTCGCTGACGGCATCGATGGAGCCACCTGTGCGCCGCGCCAGCTCAAGCGCATAGGGGCCGTCAGCCGGATTGCCGATCGCCAGGGACTTGGCGATCGTGTCAGGCTTCACGGGTCGGCAGAAATCACGGCCTTCCTGAAACGCGGTCGCCACCGGTGAGCAGCCCTCCGCCTGGGCGCCATTGAAGACCGGCAGTTTGCCGTCAAGCAGTCCAACTTCAAGCCACTCTTCGAAACCCCTTGCCAGCTTGGTGAATAACGATCCGGAGGCGATCGGCCCAACCACGCGGTCGGGAAGGCCAAAGCCAAGCTGCTCAGCGATCTCAAACGCAAGCGTTTTGGAGCCCTCTGCGTAGTAGGGCCTCATGTTGATGTTGACAAACGCCCACTCATGGTCGCCGGAGAGCTCTGTGCAGAGCCGGTTGACGTCGTCATAGTTACCCCGCACCGCAACCAGGTTGGTGCCGTAGATGCCGGTCGCCAGCACCTTCTGCTCCTCCAGGTCGTGTGGGATGAACACGTAGGACTCAAGCCCGGCGGCTGACGCGTGGGCGGCAACAGCGTTGGCCAGATTACCGGTCGAGGCGCAAGCGATCGTCTTATACCCCAGCTCCTGGGCGCGTGCCAGCGCGACGGATACAACCCGATCCTTGAATGAGTGCGTCGGATTGGCAGCATCGTTCTTGATCCACACCTCACGCAAGCCCAGCTGCTCGGCGAGGCGGTCAGCACGGACCAGTGGCGTCCAGCCGGCACCGAGCGCTGACTGGGGTGTCTGCACTGGGAGAAAATCCGCGTAGCGCCAGATTGAGCGCGGTCCAGCCTCAATACGCCGGCGCAGCGCCTCAGGATCCCGGTTGACCATCGGCGCATAGCGGACCTCCAGCGGCCCGAAACACTGCTCGCACACGTAGCGCGCTTGGAGCGGATACTCGGTCCTGCATTCCTTACAGCGAAGTGATTGTGGCGGCAATTTGTTACCTCCGCCGGGACTCAGTGGTCAGAGGTTGTCACCGCCTTACCCACATCTCCCAGGCCTGTTGTTGGAGCCTGATGGACTTGGCACCGTTTCCTTGCGGTCGGTTGCCGGGGTTTCATAGGGCCATTTCCCTCCACCCCTCTGGATGCGTACTGCTATGTGGCGACCGATTATAGGAGATCGGCAGGCCCCCATCCAACCGTTGATCAGCAGCGACACGACGCCCATTGACGGGTCCGCGCCAGGCGCCGCCGGAAACCTACGGCTGGACTGCGCCACGGCCGTCCGGTCTGAAACACTTATGCGGTGCGCACGATCGGACACGCCTCCCAACCCGGCCTCATGGAACAGCTGGAAGCTGGTGGCGAAAAGGGCCGCCGCCGCATCCTGATGATCGTCAACCCCTACGCCACCACCGTCTCGGCACGGCTCAAGAACCTGATCAGCGCCGCACTGCGCAGCCGTTACGAGCTTGACACGATCGAGACCGAGCGCAAAGGCCACGCCACCGAGATCTGCCGCGAGGCCGGCGGCGAGGGTTACGACGCAATCATCGCCTATGGCGGGGACGGCACACTCAACGAAGCTGCCAACGGCCTAGTTAACAGTGGCACGCCACTGAGCTGCCTGCCCGGCGGGCGTGCGAACGTCTACTGCCGGATACTCGGGATACCGACGGACGTGATCGATGCGACCGAACAGCTCCTCGCCCTCGACGGAGCCTGGCATCCGTACAAGGTTGATATGGGCCGCGTTGGTTCACGTCACTTTCTGTTCTCCGCTGGTGTCGGGCTTGATGCCGATGTTGTTGGGCACGTCGACGCCCACCCGCTGCTGAAGGCCCGTCTTGGCGAGTACTACTACGCCTGGGTTGCGACCTCAACATTCGTCTCGCGCTACCTCTTCAATCCGCCGCGCTTCCGCGCCGAGTTTCAATCAGCAGACACCGCCGCCAGCGCCACCGTGGCGCAGGGCGTCACAGCACTTGTCCAGAACGCTTCGCCATACACGTATTTCGGTGATCGCAGGATGGAGATGGCTGAGCACGTCACTCTGACCAGCGGTGACCTGGCCGGGCTCATCCTGAAGCGAGCCAGCCCGCTGGACATCGCCTCGATCGGCTGGCGTGCCCTCTCCCCTCGCGCACGCGTCGCCGGACACCGTCAGATCGATCCGTTCAGCGCCACGCCGCAGCTGCGGATCAGGTCCCTGGACGATCGCCAGCTGCCTTTTCAGGTTGATGGCGACTACCTCGGCTCAGCACACGAGCTGACCTTCAGCGCCGCCCCCTCCGCGTTGACAGTCCTCGCCTGAGAGGGACTCAGCCAGCCATCCTGGTGGGGAGGCCTGATCACCTGAGGGTCCCTTCCTGCACGGCCTGCAGAACGGTGCACGCCCTGCTCAGGGGCCGCGCGTGAGCATGGCTGGCAGCGGAATGTCACGCAAATTCCACTAAGTTTCTCGCCCCGGAGGGGTGGTTTGCCGCTGCACAGGCCTCTTTTGCAGGTGGACAGCGACCTTAGTCGGCTTGCCGAAGCGAATCGTGCGGTGCTTGGCCCGCTGGCCGAGCACCGCGTCCTTACCGTCACTCAAGTCGCCCATCTGCTCGGCGCCAGCCAGACAACGACTGTGCGGCGCCTGCGTGAGCTGCGCCGCCCGGGCGTCGGCCTGGTCGCCTATGAGCGTTCATTGCGCGACGGGCCGGGCGTCGCAGCGATCACCAAAGCTGGCCTGCGCGCCCTCGGGCTGGACACTCGACAACGTGGTGTTCCCGCCAGGATCAGCATGACCGATCTTCACACAGAACTGAATCCTTATAACCGCCGACATGACATCGGCGTCGCGTGGCTTTGGATCGCCGCCCGTCAAGGCCGTTTCGGGGAGCCGCTCGAGATCCTCACCGAGCGGACGATGATAAGCGCCGACCGGACCGCCTCCTACCGGGAGCATCGGTTTTCCAACGGAAGCCGGTTCTACCACGGGCTCGGGACCGGGTTGATCGGACCGTCTGGTAACCCCCGGCGCCACTACCCGGATCTGTTGCTCACCCTGCAGTCGGGCAACCGGGTCGCGGTTGAGCTGGAACTCAGCTTGAAAAGCCCTCGGCAGATCCAGCCGATCATGACCGCCTATGCCAGTGACGCCCGGGTCCACATGGTGCTCTATTTCACTGACAGCGACACGATCGCCAAAGCGGTTCTTGCGGCGGCGCGGCGGTCAGGTATCGCGGATCTCGTGCGTGTCCAGCGGATCACCGAGCGGCCAGCCGCGTGTGGCACAGACAGCCCCGTGCGGCTGGCCAGCATCCGGCGACAAGCGGTAGGCCACACCATCTCACGGTCCGCTGCGGCAGACCGCGCTGGAGCGCAGCGATGAACCGCCGCCGTCAGGGCCCGCCCCAGGCAACGCGTCATCTCTTCTGGCCGCTGCTGGCGCTCATTTTCGTGTTGGCCGTGCCAGCGCCGCTGGGCCTGGTGATCAGCGCCTTGATGGTGGCCGCGCGCGGGGCACACTGGTTTCTCAGACGCAGTGCTGCTGGCCGTGGCGGCGCCGCCGTTATCGACCCGCTGGGGTCGGTGACGCTTGGTCGGGATCCAGGTGGTGCCACGGTCTCGGTCTCAAGGCACGCGCTGAGCATGCACGCGCTGATCCTGGGCGCGACTGGAGCTGGCAAGACGACCACCCTGATGCGCCTGCTGCAGGACCGGATCGCACGCGGCGAGCCCGTGGTCGTGATCGACCTCAAGGGGAGCTTTAGCCTGCGCTCGGACCTGCAAGCTGCCGCCTTGGCGGCGGGCCGTTCATTCACGCTCTGGACACCCGATGGCGGCTCCCATTGGAACCCCTTACAGAACGGCAACGCCACCGAGCTCAAAGACAAGCTGCTGGCCACCGAGCGCTTCACGGAGCCGCACTACCGTCGAGCCGCCGAGAGGTACCTTCAGCTGGCCATCCAGACAGCCCAGGAAGACTCACCCGGGGAACCGGCGACGCTGGCTCGCATCGTCGATCTGCTGAGCCCGGAGCGGCTGGCGATCGCCGCGCGACGGCTGGCGCCGGATCGGGCCGAACGGCTGCGCGAGTACATTGCGACCCTTACCCGCGACCAGCAAAGCGCCGTGCGTGGACTTGCCTCACGGCTTGCGGTGCTCAGCGAGTCACACAGCGGACCGTTCCTACAACCCAGCTCGACGGGACCCAACGTCAACCTGCGTGAGACGCTCACTGGCTCGGGCGTGGTCCTGTTCAGTCTCAACTCCAGCACCTACGGCGGTCTGGCATCGTTGCTGGGGACTCTGGTTGTGCAGGATGTTGTGGCAGCCAGCGGCTCCCGTCTGACGTCCGGTAACACTGGACGGCCACCTCCACCCGCAACCGTCGCCATCGACGAATTCTCGGCGCTTCATTCAGACAACGTTCTGGCGCTGCTTGCCCGGGGGCGCGAGGCCAGGGTCGGGGTGCTGCTGTGTACTCAAGAGCTCGCTGATCTGGATCGCGTCGGCCGCGGGTTCAGAGACGAGGTGCTTGGCACAACCGCCGTGAAGCTGATCCATCGCCAGGACGTGCCAGACTCAGCGCTGATGGCAGCCCGGCTGGCCGGCACCGTTCGCACTTGGGAGCGCACATATCAGGAGCGTGCCTGGGGCGCTTGGCCGGCGGCAAGCAGCGGCAGCAGCGCCCGCGAGGTTCAGCGCTTCCGGGTGGAACCGGACCTGATCAGTTCACTTGGCGTTGGCGAAGCGCTCGTGATAAGCAAGGTTCCCAGGGCCACCGCACAAATTGCACGGGTTTCGCCACCGTCGCCAGCGACCCGCAGCACGCAGACACCCGTGGCATCGGACATCGGCCAAACTCCTGGCGCCAGTGCGCCGCGATGGTTCCGGACGCGGCCGGGCAGAGCCGACGGCGCGCGCGCTGATTCACCGTCACCGCACGGGCGGGCTAGTCAGCCCGCGGACAGACCACAGAGCGACAGATCTCGTCAGCCACCGGAACCCGGTGTCACACGGTAAACGTCAAAGACGTTCTCAACGTTGCGCAACCGCGCTATCGCCTGGTCCAGCGTTCGGGTGTCACCGACCTCAACCACAAACTGGTTACGGATCATCGGATGGTTGACCGTACAGCGCGCCTGCAGAATGTTGATCCCCGCCTCCGCGAAGGTCCGTGACATGTCCTCCAACAACCTGTGACGATCCCAACCCTGAACCTCGATCTCAACCTGAAATGAAGTGTCCGCGTCGCCGTCCCAAGCAACCGGCGTGAAACGCTCTGAATCCCTGCGAAGCGCCGTGACGTTCGGGCAGTCGGCGCGGTGAATGGTGATTCCCCGGCCCAGTGAGATGTAGCCAACGATCTCGTCACCCGGCACTGGGTGACAGCACTTCGCAAGCCGCATCATGACCTCGTCCACACCGTCCACAACGATCCCATAGTGGTTTGAGGAGGTGGTCGCTTTGACCCCTCCGCGCCCGTCGGCGAGCAGGTCCGTGGCGGCTGTGGGCGGAGCTTCCGCGGTCTCGCCTTCCTTCAGCCGCTGCATGAGCTTGTTGACCACAACCTGCGGCGAAATCTTCGTGGCACCCAGCGCGATGTAAAAGTCTTCACCCTTATGGAAGCCCATCTCGCTGATGACTTCCGCCATCAACGGTGAGGAGACAAGCTTCTGGGCCGGCAGGCCATGCTTACGCAGCTGCTCCTGTAACAGTTCTCGCCCGGCGTGCTCGGTGTCCCTGCGGCTCTCGGCCTTGTACCAAGCCTTGATCTTGTTGCGAGCCCTGCTGGTTTTGACCAGTGACAGCCAGTCACGTGAAGGGCCACGCTCACGCTTTGACGTGAGGACCTCAACAATGTCCCCGGATCGCAACTGATAAGAGAGCGGCACGATCTTACCGTTGACCTTTGCCCCCACGCACCGGTGCCCTACGTCGGTGTGGATCTCGTAGGCGAAGTCAAGCGGCGTCGCGCCGGCAGCCAGTGACTTGACCTCGCCCTTGGGAGTGAACACAAAAACGTCGTCTTCAAAAAGATCGACCTTGAGCGTCTCCACAAACTCACGCGGATCGGCTACGTCCTTCTGCCAGTCAACCAGTGAACGCAGCCATTTGAGCTTACCGTCGGAATCGCGTTGTGCCGCAGCCTTACCACTGGTCCGGACGCCACCTTTGGGGTCCTCCTTGTACATCCAATGCGCAGCGATCCCGAACTCAGCCAGATCGTGCATTTCACGAGTGCGGATCTGGATCTCCAGAGGACGCCCCTCCGGACCGATCACGGTCGTGTGCAGTGACTGATACATGTTGAACTTCGGCATCGCGACGAAGTCCTTGAACCGGCCCGGCAGCGGCTTCCACAGCGAGTGAATGACGCCAACCGTTCCGTAGCAGTCCTTGACCGAACCCACGATCACACGCATGGCGGTGAGGTCGTAGATCTCGTTGAACTCGCGCCCTTTGCGCGTCATCTTGGAGTAGATCGAGTAAAAGTGCTTCGCGCGCCCTGAAATCTCCGCGTTTATCCCAACCGCCCGCAGTTCGTCGGCAAGGTATCGGCCAGCCTCGTTGACGTAGCTCTCCCGCTCGTCCCGCCGCTGGACGACGAGTGTCTTGATGTCGTTGTACTTGCGCGGGTGAAGGGTCTGGAAGGCCAGGTCCTCAAGCTCCCATTTGATCGCGTGGATACCAAGGCGATGTGCGATCGGCGCGTAGATGTCAAGCGTTTCCCGGGCTTTGTCGATCTGCTTCTGCTTGGGCATCGCGTAAAGGGTGCGCATGTTGTGCAGACGATCCGCGAGCTTGATCAGAATGACGCGGATGTCTGACGCCATGGCCACCACCATCTTGCGATAGTTCTCAGCCTGTGCCTCGTCCCGCGACTGGAAGGTGAGTTCGGTGAGCTTGGTTACGCCGTCCACAAGCCCGGCTATCTCATCTCCGAAGCGCTCTCTGATCTCCGCCAGCGATGCCTCAGTGTCCTCGACGGTGTCGTGTAGCAACGCGGCACACACCGTCTCGGTGTCGAGCCGCAGCCCCGCGCAGATCATTGCGACGTTAACCGGGTGCACGATGAACTCTTCACCGGTTTGGCGTCGCTGGTTGGCGTGGCGTTCACACGCGTAAGCAAAGGCGTCACGCACCCGATCGAGGTCGACCGCGACCGCCGCCCGATCGGCATGCTCTTCAATCACCTCAAAGAGGCCGTCAAGGAGTTCCTGTTCGCAGCCGGGGGTGGACTCAACGGCCACATCCGCGACCTCCGGACCCGGACCATTGGCGGTCACAGCGCAGGCTTGCGCAGAGCCGGTCTGGTGGCGCGGCGGCGCATCGACGACGACGCCGACCCCGCCGGGCAGATCGCCTACAGGAGTCTTGAGGTGTTGAGAAATCGCTGGCCCTCCTGATTGATGATCGTATAGGTCCTGTAGGCCGCGGACCGCTCCAACTGCGTAGGCTGCGACGTGGCGAGCCCCAGAGCCGGCCGATCCACGTCGAGGCTGACGAGCTCCAGCTCCGTGAGGACCCGTAAACAGCGTCCAGCAAGCCTCGCCGAACGCTGCTCCCGATCACCGCGAAGCAGCTGCTCGAGATCCTCGCCGACCACCAACTGACGTTCTCGCAGGGACCGGTAGAGAGTCACGAGCGAACTACGCAATCCGTATTCATGCTCGTGCATCTGCATTGCAAAGCGTAGCTCAGGCTCACCCCACGCCAGATGCGTGTACCCCTCGCCCACACGGATCAGAACGTCCTGGGCTGCTGAGGTCGGCGGATCCAGCACAACCATCTGGTCAAAACGTGCGGTGAGCTCGGGCTTCTGCGCCAGCGCAGGGTGGTCAATCAGCGCAAATCCACCACAAAGGCCACGCAGCCCCACCGCGCGCCGTGCCGCATCGGCGCAGACCACCAGCACACTGTCAACACGACAGGCGGCCTGCGCATCGGCGATCACCGCCAGCGGAGATGACCCACGCCGGTCAAGCACGGTGCGCTGCTCCGACGACTGCTGCCACGATCCTGGTCGCCGCTCGGTGTGGCCTGACCGATCCGGCATTGGGTCTGCGTGCGATGCCAAAAGCCCGTCGTTTAGCGCTTCAAGCTCAGCGTCCAGATCTCGGTAAAGCTCCATCAGCGCGGCCTGGAGGTAGCCCTCAGGCTGACCGATCACCTGAATCGGCGCAGGTTGGCACACCTCGGCCTGCGCCAGCACCACGCGCGGTTGCACCACTCCGCTGAAACTGTTGCGCTCAAGTCTGAAGCTGGCATTGACGGGGGAACCGTCAGCGCCAGGGATCCGCACACCGCTGCCGAACGCAACAGCGCTGGCTCGCACACCGCCGGAGTTGACGTTAAAGCGCACGTGGCGACCCTGCTCGCCCAACGGTCGCAGACCGTCAAAGCTCGCGCCCGCAACGTAAAGGCGCACCTCCGGGTTGCCGTTGCCGAACGGCCCCAGGCCAAGCAGCTCCTCGGCAAGATCGAGTGTCAGATCGCCCCCGGCAGCCACCGCATCTGTCCGGTGCGGTGGCATCAGCAGCTCGGCATTCAGCAGCGACGCGGCATGCCTCTCAAACTCCGTCCTGAACGCGTCAATCGCATCCGACCGGATGCGCAGCCCGGCTGCGGCCCGATGCCCGCCGTAGCTGACCAGATGCTCTGCGGTTGCCTGTAACGCACCGAGCAGATCAAACCCGGGGATGCTGCGTCCAGAGCCGTGTGCAGGCACCGCCGGGTCCTCGTCCAAAGCCAGCAGGATCGCAGGCCGGTTGAAGCGCTCAACGATCCGGGAGGCAACAATCCCAATCACCCCGGCATGCCATCCGGCACCCGCCAGCACGTAGGCGCCGCGCGCGCCCATCTGGGCAGCCATCGACTCCGCTTCCCAGGCGATGCGCTGCTCAACGCTGCGCCGCTCCAGGTTCACGGCGTCCAGTTCCGCTGCCACCGCTGCCGCCCGCTCACGATCCTCGGTGAGCAACAGCTCAAGTGCCGCGTCCGCTCGGCGCATCCGCCCGGCCGCGTTGATCCGCGGCGCCAACCGGAACGCAACGCTGCGGGCGTCCAGCGCACTGGGGTCTGTTCGGGAGACGGCCATCAGCGCTCTGAGCCCGGGACGCCTGGTTGACGCCATGCGGGCTAGCCCCTCGCGTACAAGCCTGCGATTCTCACCGATCAGTGGCATCACGTCGGCGACGGTTGCCAAGGCGACCAGTTCCAGATCCTCATCGACCGTCGGTGCGCCCAATGCCTCGCACAGCTTGTGTGCAACCGCCGTACCGCACAGCTCCGCGAGCGGATAGCCGCAAACGCCTGGGTGCAGGATCGTGCAGGCCGGCAGCGTGCCGTCGCCGCGCATAGCGTGATGATCTGTGACGATCACCTCCATCCCGGCGCTCTGCGCTGCGGCTACCTCAGCGACGGAGGCTATCCCGCAGTCGACTGTGACAAGCAGCCTGGCGCCAGCTGCAGCAAGCCGTTGCACGGTGGCGGCCGTCAGCCCGTAACCATCCACGCTGCGCGACGGCAAATACCAGCCTACGTCAGCGGAGAGTGCGCGCAGAGCCCGGACCATGACCGCTGTTGCGCAGACGCCGTCCACGTCGTAATCCCCGTGTACCACGATCCGCCCCCGTCCAGCCACATGGCGTCTGATCGTCTCAACGGCCTCCTGTATCCCGCTGAAGCACTCAGGAGAATGGCGTTCTGATGCGTTCAGGAAGGCGGTGGCGCGGTCCACCTCCGCGTAGCCTCTGCGCACCAGCACCTGGGCGACAATGTGGCTTACCCCAAGCTCGCGTTCCAGGCGAAGCGCCGCACGCAGGTCATACGGCGGCAGTTCAACACGAGCGCCGGCCGCGGCCACGCTCGCGCCATCGCTGTCGGTGAAAGCACCGTCCGCAGACGGGATGAAGGTCGTCATTGACCCAGGGTAGGCGCGGCAGAAGACAAAAGGCGGCGATCAGAACGGTGCTTTGGCGACAGGCCGGCTTGCATCACCGTCAGTATGGACGGTGGGGCTGGCCCTCGCGTCGCATGTGCGCCGGTTGGCCTCGGCGGTGTTAGAGGCCTGTTTGGCGGCTGGGGAACGCCTTGCCGGACTGCTCTTGCGGGGCTCCCGGCACCACGGGCGTATCACCAAGACCGCAAACCGTCGCGCCCGTCGCAAACCGTCGCGCCCGCCGCAAACCGTCCCGCCCGCCGCAAACCGTCGCGCCCGCCGCCCGAAAAACAACAAACCTATAGGCGGGGAAGGAAATATCCCGTGGCGGGATATTTCCTTCCCCAAGTTGCTAAAGAGCGGACTGGAACGGCGCGCTGCGGCCAGGTCAGCCGGGGCGACAACACCGGCCGCCAGACCCCAGCAACCACCACCACAACCAAACTCAGGACAACCAACACAACCCGATCACGCCCATGACATAGGCGTCCAGCTCAAGAGCCAGGTGGCAGCGCCCGGCGACGCGGGAACAGCTTTCCCAGGCGCGAGACGTCCTGCTCAACAGCGGCGATCGGCTCAAGCACAGAGGTGACCACGTCCAGCTTGCTCGTCAGCTCAGCGACAGACTCTGTCAGCCGTGGAAGTGCCTGCATCTGCTCTGACAGCGCTACCACGGCCGCACTCAGCGGCGGCAGAGCGCCCGCAAGCGTTTCAATCACCTCGACGTGCCGCTCAATCTGCTCTGTTGCAACACGCATCGCCTCAACTGCGTTGGCCAGATGGGCTGGCAGATCCTCCGCCTCGCGCAGCGGCGAGACGTTCTCAACCTGTTCTTCGACCACGCCGGCCGTGCCGGTCACCGCACCGACCACGCGCGCCGCACTCCCTCGCAAGATGCGAAGCGGCGCAGTTGCAACATCGAAGAGGCCCATCGCAGTTTTTCAGCTCCACTCAGCCGTCACTCAACGCAGCTGTGCAGCGTGGTGTTGCTCGCGTCGCACGCCCTCTGCATACATGATGCCGATGCCGATCAACGCACCGGGAATGCCCTCAAGCGCAGTGACCAGGTGCGTGGCGTGGCGCCCTGGAATTGAGAAGCCATGGATCGCCAAGCCGACGAGCGCCGCGCCAGCGATGGCGCCCACGAAGGCGCCAACGATCCCGCCCCAGTGGCGATCTGGCAGCCAGATCGTGAAATGCCAGATCGCCAGACCCATGATCACCCATGCAAGCAGCCCCATTAGCGTTTCCTCCCGTGGCGGCGGTTGCGCGGCTTGGAGCTGCGCGGCGAGCTGCGTTTCGGCTCCTTGGCAACACCGTCGTTTTCTGGCTGGTCGCCGACATGGACGCTGGGCGACGACACTGACTCGCTCTCGGTACGGTCAGGCGCAGGCGCATGCGACGGTGTGGCCGTCTCGCCTGCAGAGGCTGGACCTCGCGCGGGAGGTGCGCCCCGGCCCTGCGCAGAGGATTGGCCGCGCGCAGGGTTTGCGCGCGTCGGGATCTTCGTGAAAGGCCGCCTCGGCACAATACCGCCCACGCCTGCCGGCACGTCAGCCGGCCCATCGGCTGGCCCACCGGCTTCTGGTTCGTCGAGCTCCTCATCGGTGATGTGCGCTGAACGCTCGCTCAGCCAGGAGGTGCGTCGCCGGCCCGGACGATCTTCCTCAAGACCGAGATCCTTAGTCAGCCTGGCGAACTCCTCGCTGGAGAGGTTCTGGTCGTCAACGGTGCCTGCGACCAGGCCGGCAGTGCTCTTGGGTCGCTTGGCAGGCTCAACGTCAGCGCCCTCGGCGTAGGCGGGAACCGCGCCGAACCGTTCAATGATCCGCGCACGACGCAGGCGGTAGCCCTGCTCGCGCTCCTTCCAATGGGTCAGGACCGGCGAAGCGATGAAGATTGATGAGTAGGCGCCGGATGCCACACCGATCAGCAGCGCGAAGGCAAAGTCCTTCAGCGTCGGGCCGCCAAAAACCAGTAGCGCAACCACCGGCAGCAGCGTGCTTGAGGTGGTGATCAGAGACCGTGTCAGCACTTCAGACATGGACCGGTTGACGATCTGGGAGAAGGCCGCACGCGGCATCCGCGGAATGTTCTCGCGCACGCGGTCAAAGACGATGATCGTGTCGTACAACGAGTAACCAAGGATCGTCAGCAGAGCCGCGACCGTGTCGGCGGTGACGGTCCGGCCGGTGAGCGCGTAAACGCCAGCCGTGATCAGCACGTCGTGCATCAACGCGATCAGAACCGGCACGGTGAACTTCCACTCAAACCGCAGCGCCACATAAAGGGAGATCACGATCAATGAGACGATGATCGCCACCACCGCGCTATGGGTGACAGCGCTGCCGAACGACGGGCCGACGGTCGTCACGCTGATCGTGTTGTGGTAAAGGCCAAAGTGGTTCACGAGCGCGCTGCGCAACCCCTCCAGATGAACACGCGACAGGTAGTGCGCCTGAATCTGGAACCCGTGGTGCCCGAGAATCTTGCTCGTGACCTGTTGCACAGTGGCATCTGTACCGCCGCCATATCTGACCACCAGCGCCTTCACGGCAGCGACACTTGCGGCTGAGGCCAGCCCGATCGTGATCTCCGTGCCCGACGTGAAGTCGATGCCGAGGTGCAGCCCGCGACCACCGATCGCAAGCGCGCCAGTCAAAAGGATCAGGCCTGACAGGCTGAAGAAGTAACGGCTCGCACCCATGAAGTCAAAGCGCCAATGGCGCTTGTGCCCGCCCGCACCAAGCGCCGCTGGACTCTGGATGGTGCGCGAGTCGCCCATCGTGACAAGAATCGCCTGAGTGGCGAGCACGGCCGTGAACAGCGACACGAACGTGCCGATTCCGAGCGTGAAAGCGAAGCCTTTGACGTCGGAGGTGGCAAGCACAAACAGGATGAACGCCGTCATGATGGTGACGACGTTGGCGTCGATGATCGCCGTGATGCCCTTGCGGTAGCCGGTGATGATGCCCTGCCGGATCGATCGGCCGGCACGAATCTCCTCCTTGACCCGCTCAAAGATCACGACGTTGGCATCGGCCGCAACGCCGATCGTCAGGATCAGGCCGGCGATGCCCGCCAGCGTCATGGTGATCGGCACCAGCTTGATCAGCGCAAAGAAGTAAACCCCGTAGGTGACGAGTCCCCCGACCGCGACCACGCCAAGCACGCGGTAATAAAAGACCAGCAGCAGCACCACCAACGCCAGGCCAACGGCGCCCGCGATCAACCCCTGGTTCAGTGCCTGCGCACCCAACGTCGAGGAGACCTGGTTCTCAGAGATCTGCGTCAGCTTGACCGGCAGCGCCCCAAGCCGCAGCTGGGTCGCCAAGGCCGCTGCAGTTGATGCGGTGAACCCGCCGGTGATCTCACTGCCGTTGGTGGACGGGATCCCATCCGGATAGGTCTTGAAGTCGATCGACGGGACGCTGACAATCTGGTTGTCAAGCGTGATCGCAAAATGCTGGTCGAGCGTCTGACCACCGATGCTCACCTCAGAGCCGCGCAGTGCGATCTTGCCCGTGACATTCTGGAAGATGTTGCCGCCGTTACCCTTGAAGCCGAACACAACGTCCGGCTGACCGGCCTGATCGGTGTTGGCTTCGGGGTTTGAGATGTCCGAGCCGCGCAGCGCCACGTTGTCCCGGATCACGTAGTAACCGGCGTTCGGTGAGCCGTACTTGGGCCACTTGGCGAAGCTCGCCGGAGCGGCCTGCAGTACCTGTGTGCCCTGTTTGACCTCAAGCACCTGAACGCCGGTCGTCTCAGCCTTGCTCAGCCCTTTCTCAAGCTGCCGCGTGGCCTGGGCAAGGGTGATCGAAGCGCCGACGTCCAGCGGCTGTCCGATCAGGCAGTGCACACCACGTCCCGCAGTCGTCAGCGAAGCTGCCGCGGCAGCCTTGCAGGCGGTGCCGCCCGGGTCGCCGAACAGGAAGAACTCGTTGCCGTAACGGGCGGCGCTTATGCGGGAACGGTAGGGCTGGGTCGATGCCAGCTTTACAGCCTTGTAGAAGCTCAGGGCGCCTGACGCCGGCGCACCGCCTCCCGGCTCCGAGGTGGCGCTGCCCTGACTGATCGCGATCGCCTGGGAGTTGCCGCTCAACAGCCCGTTGGCAACGACCTGCCCGGTGGAGGGGTTGATGACGTTGGCCTCCCAGTCGTAGAAGTAAAGCTGGGCGGTATTACCAACTGTCTTTTCAGCCTGCACCACGTTGGTGACGTCCGGCAGCTGGACGTCAATGAGGTTCTTGCCCTCCGTCTGGATCTGAGCCTGTGTCACACCGAGCTGGTTGACACGGTCGTTCATCACGTTGACAGCACGCTGCATGGCTGCACTGTTCACCGGTGAGCCCGGTGTGGAGACGGCCTGGTAGACGAGCTCCACCCCACCCTTCAGGTCAAGACCCAGACGGGTAGGTCTGATCGCGATCGCCACCGCGGAGGCGGCGATCAGGCCTGCCACAACAAGCAGGACAAGTCCATGGCGCTGGCGGTCTGTCATCGCGTTGAAGGTTGATCGTAGAGAAGGACCACGCGCCGTGTTCCCTGATGGCCGCTCACGTCGTCTTGGCGGGGGTCAGCACAACCAGCACGCCGCCATCCTCATCGTCGTAGGCGGGAAAGATGTCAGCCAAGACACCGACCCGCTCCAGCCCGGCGTTGAGCATCGCCGGCTTGCCGCTCACCCGGACCTCCCACTCAAGGGCGGTGGCAATGTGATCCACACCGTCCTCGAAGCTCAGTCCGAGCACCTGACCCAGCAGCTGGCCCATCACACTCTCGGTCCGCAGCCCGGTCAGCTCGAAGGCACCGCGCCCGCAATCAACGACCCGGCCCTCAGCATCGCAGGCGAAAAAGGCCGCGGTGGGCGCAGGGTAGTAGTCGTCGAGCAGCTCAAAAAGGTAGGCAAAGCCGCAGCGCTCACAGCCGCGCGTCTCACGCCTGAAGCCGTTGTTACGGTCTGTGCCCATCGACCGGTTGCCGCAGTGCGGGCATATGAAGTAATGCTCGTGCGCCATCTAGGCGCTTGAGGATAGTGCTCGTCGAGATTCAGAGCAGCCCAAGCTGCGAAGCGGGCGGTTCCAGGCCCAGGTGCGCGTAAGCCCGCCTGGTCGCAGCACGGCCACGCGGGGTGCGCTCAATGAGGGCGAGCTGCAGCAGATACGGCTCATAAACATCCTCGATCGTGTCCTGTTCCTCACCAATGGCGGCCGCCAGCGTTGAGAGCCCGACCGGCCCGCCGGCGAACTTCTCACAGATCGTGGAGAGGATCTCCCGGTCAAGGCGGTCAAGGCCGGCATGGTCCACCTCCAGCAGATCCAGCGCCGCACCGGCGACCGCCTCCGTGACAACACCTGAATGCCTCACCTGCGCGTAGTCGCGCACACGTTTGAGCAGCCGGTTGGCCACCCTCGGGGTACCGCGGCTGCGCGCCGCGATCGCAAGCGCCCCGGCGTCCTCGATCTCCACCCCTAACAGCCTCGCCGAACGCCGCACGATCATCGCCAGCTCGCCAGGCTCATAGTGGTCGAGCCGATGCTGGATGCCGAACCGGTCGCGCAGCGGCGTGCTCAGCAGGCCGGTACGGGTGGTCGCGCCGATCAGCGTGAACGGTGGCAGATCGATCGTCACCACCCGCGCGCCGGCGCCCTGCCCCACGGTGATCGGTAGGCAGTGGTCCTCCATCGCGGGATAGAAGGTCTCCTCAAGCGCCCGCGGCAGACGATGGATCTCATCGACAAAGAACACTGACCGTGGCTCAAGCGCGGTCAGGAAGGCGGCCACGTCACCCTTGCGTTCAAGTGCCGGGCCGGCGGTTTGCACGAACGGCACGCCCAACTCCGCCGCGACGATCTGAGCCAGCGAGGTTTTCCCCAGTCCGGGTGGGCCGGCGAGCAGCACATGGTCAAGCGCCTCCTCGCGGCCAGCAGCCGCGGCGATGGAAACCGCCAGCTGGTCTTTGAGCATCTCCTGCCCTATGAAGTCTTCAAGCCGCCGTGGCCGCAGCGAACGATCCAGCTCGTCATCAGGAAGTTGTTCTGCGCTCAGGATGGTCATCGTCGTGGGCCTCTCAGCGCTTGGGCGATCAGCTCCTCGGGAGTCCCGGCGCTGAGGCCATCAAGCATTCGCTCGACCTCATGGGGACTGTAGCCAAGCCCGACCAGAGCGTCCCGAGCCGTTGCGCGCGGCGTTCCATCCACACCAGCTGAGCTACCAACACCCTCTGGCAGGCTCACCACGGCCTTTTCTCGCAGTTCAACAATGATCCGTTCAGCAGTACGTTTGCCCACACCCTTGACGGTTTGAAAGCGGGTGCTGTCACCGAGCGCGATCGCACCCAGCAGGTCGCTGACCGGACCGCCGGACAGGACATCCAGCGCGACCTTGGGTCCCACGGACTGCACCCCAAGCAGCATCACGAACAGGTCGCGCTCCGCCTCGCTGGCAAACCCGTACAGGAGCATCGCATCGTCACGCACGATCAGATGGGTGAACAGCCTCACAACGCTGCCGACCGCCGGCACCTGACCCAACGTCTGTGACGAAACCGCAAGCCGGTAACCGACACCGCCACAGTCGACGATGACGTGATCCGGACGACGCAGGGCCACCTTACCGGTGAGCATCGCGATCATCGTTCAGCCCACCGCCCGGGCAACCGCCCCAGCCAGCGGCATGCGGTTGAGGGCACACAGCGCAACCGCGAGCGCGTCAGCGGCATGATCGGGGCGCGGCAGCGAACCCATCCCCAGCAGACGACCGACCATTCGCGCAACCTGCGCCTTATCGGCCCGCCCGCTGCCACACACCGCCGCCTTCACCTGCTGGGGCGTATAGGCGGTGACCGGCACGGACCGCTGGGCCGCGGCAAGCATGACCACGCCGCGCGCCTGGCCAACCGCCATCGCGCTGACCACGTTGGCGCCGAAGTAAAGATCCTCCACGGCGACAGCCCGCACTTCGTGGGCCGACAGCAGCCTGTCAACCTCCATGTGGATGTCAGCCAGCCGTGTCGCAAGCGGCATCGCCGGACTGGTCTCAATCACACCAAAAGCCACGGCTTGCAGACGCGAGCCACTGTCAGACACCAAACCAAAGCCCGTGTTGGCAATCCCCGGATCGATTCCCAAAACGATCATGTGTTCGCATATTCTCCGTCCAGCTCCGGACGCCTGCCCAGCCGACGCCACGCACAGCGCACGAGCAAGCCCACGGCGGCCGGGCCCCCAACAGGGTCGGTCCAAAGGGCCGCGAGAGAGCCGGCCAGCGGGCCGGCTCTCAAGGCCTCACACAGTTCTGTTGGGCGCTCAGCCCGTCGAGGAGCTGGAGCCGCCGGGAGCCACCTTCAGCAGATCGATCACAAAGATCAGCGTCGAGTCCTTCGGGATCGTGCCGCTGGCGGTGTTGCCGTAAGCAAGAGACGGAGGGATGATCAGCTCGCGACGGCCACCAACCCGCATCCCGGCCACGCCCTCAGTCCAACCCGGGATGACGGTGCCCGCCCCGAGCGTGAAAACAAACGCCTTACCGGGCGTGTCCGTCCAGGAGGCGTCAAAGATCTTGCCGTTTTTATAAAGCTCACCGACATAGTTGACGGCCACCTGGTCGCCGGACTTTGCAACCGCGCCGGTACCCACAATGAGGTTTCTTTTAACCAGCTTCGTGGGCGCCGGACCGGTCGGGAGCGTGATCTTCGGCTCCTTGGACAAGGGTCCGGTCTTTGGCGTACTGGCGGTCAGCACCGGTGTGATGGTCGTGGCGGTTGGACCGGCACCGGGCGCAAGCTCCACGCCAGCCGCAGTGGTTGACGAAGACCCACAGGCCGCCACCCCGACACAGATGCCAGTGGCCGTCAGGGCCGTGATCGCCGCTTTCAGTTTCATCGCGCTGGGAGCGTAGCGGTAGCGCGCGGATATCGCAGCCACATCAGCTGAGGATCCTCTCCAGAACTTCAGCGTCGACGTCGTAATTGGCATGCACAGCCCCCACATCGTCGGAGTCTTCCAGCGCATCGATGAGTTTCATAAGTTTTGTGGCGTCATCCTCGGACACGGGCACCCGCGCCCTTGGGCGCTGGGTTACATCGGTGCTGTCGACCTCTATCCCAGCAGCCGCGAGCGCGTCACGCACGGCGCTCAGATCCCCCGGCGCCGTGATCACCTCAAAGACATCATCATCCTGAACGATGTCCTGCGCGCCCGCGTCAACGGCGACGAACAGCTCATCCTCGTCGTAGCGCTCGCCGTCAACCACCAGCACGCCCTGCTTGTCGAACAGGTACGCGACCGAGCCTGGCTCGCCGAGGCTGCCGCCGTGCTTGGCGACGATATGGCGGACCTCTGCCGCGGTCCGGTTACGGTTGTCGGTGAGCGCCTCGATCAACATCGCCACGCCACCGGGCCCGTAGCCCTCGTACATGACGGTCTCCCAGTTCTCAGCGTCGCTGCCGGCACCGCTGCCTTTCTGAATGGCGCGCTCGATGTTCTCCTTGGGCATCGAGGCGTCCCGCGCCTTCTGAACCGCCAGCGCGAGTGCCGCGTTGCCCTCCGGGTCGCCCCCGCCTTCCTTGGCCGCAACGGTGATCGCGCGGGCCAGCTTCGTGAAATGCTGGCCGCGCCGCGCGTCCACGACCGCCTTCTTGTGCTTGATCGAAGCCCATTTTGAATGCCCTGACATGGCGTGCCAGTCTAGTCACACCGAGAACACCAAAGACGTCAGTCAATCTGCCGCCGGAGCACCAGCCTGCAGACAGACCGGCTAGGATCCCGGCCCATGACGCATGTATCACCTGAGGTCTTTAAGGCCTATGACATCCGTGGCGTGTATGGCCGTGACCTGGACGCGACCTCAGCACGCCAGATCGGACGTGCGTTTGCCCGCGTACTCGCCAACCTGGAGGGAAAGCCGGTCAGCGACCTGCGCGTCGGCCTTGGACGTGACATGCGCCTGACCGCTCTGGAGATGGCTGACGCATATGCGGCCGGGATTGCACAGGAGGGTGCCACGGTTCTGGACGCCGGCCAGGTCGGCACAGAGATGCTCTATTTCCTGGTGGGTTCCCGCGATCTGGACGGCGGTCTGATGTGCACCGCTTCCCATAACCCCAAGGCTTATACCGGCGCCAAGCTCGTCCGTCGCAACGCGGTCGCGCTGTCTGGGCAGGAGGGCATCGGTGATGTGCGCAAGCTGGTGCTGGACGGTATGGACGATGCGCACGCTGTGCCCGGGAGCATCCAGCCGATCGACATCTACCCTGACTTCCGCCAAGCCGTCCGCAAGCTCGTGGACCTCTCTGCGATCCGCGGGCTGAAGGTCGTGGTGGACGGCGGCAACGGCATGGCAGGGCCGATGGTCGGCCCGCTGCTGGACGGCTTGGACGTGCAGCTTGAGAAGTGTTACTGGGCGCCAAACGGTGAGTTCCCCGGCCACGAGCCCAACCCGCTGCTACCGGAGAACCGCGAGTTCATCATAGGTGAGGTCGTCAGAACCGGCGCCGATTTGGGGATCGCCTGGGACGGTGACGCGGATCGCTGCTTCTTCATCGACGATCAGGGCGGCTTTGTAGACGGTGACTTCCTGACCGCTTTGTTGTCAGCCTCGATGCTGCGCAGGTTTCCGGGAGAGAAGGTGCTTTATGACGTGCGTGCCAGTAGAGCCGTGCCTGACACGATCACCGCAGCCGGCGGTATCCCGCTGATCAACCGCGTAGGCCACGCATACTTCAAGTCGCGCATGCGCAATGAGGGTGGCGTGTTCGGCGGCGAGGTCTCAGGTCACTATTACTTCCGCGACTTTTACTGCGCCGACTCAGGAACGCTCCCCGCTCTGCTGATCCTCGAGGAGCTGGCGCGCAGCGGCGCCAAGCTTTCACAGCTGCTTGCCCCGATCCGCAGCCGCTACTTCATCTCCGGTGAGATCAACTCAGAGGTCAGTGACCCGCAGGCCAAGATGGAGCACATCACCGCCAGCTACCCGGACGCCCGTCAGACACACCTGGACGGCATCTCAATTGATTACGACGACTGGCATTTCAACGTGCGCCCCTCCAACACCGAACCGCTGCTGAGACTCTGCCTGGAATCCTTGGTGTCACACCAGGACATGGAGGCGCGCCGGGATGAAGTCTTGGCTCTGATCCGCTCGTGAGCCTCACCGTTGAAGTTGCGCCGGGCGTTTACTGGTTGCCGGTTCCCACACCCTTCGCGCTCGGAGACGTCAACTGTTATCTGCTGACCGGGTCGCCGCTGACGCTGGTGGACACGGGGCTCAACTGGGGTACGGCGTTGGACCGCCTTGAGCTATCCATGGCTGAACTGGGGCTGCGGATCGAGGATCTGGAGCTGGTCACGATTACGCACCAGCACGTGGATCATGCGGGACTCATCGAGTTTCTGCAACGCCGGTCAGGTGCTGAGGTTGCGGCGTTTGACGCACTCCTGCCATGGCTCGCCGACGAACAGGCGAGCGCCAAGAGCGAGCGTGAGTTCGCAGCCACGCTGCTGCGCCAGCACGGGGTCCCGGAGGATGTGGTGACAGTCCTTGAGGCGGCGGCCAGCAACATGAGCGCGTATGGCTCGCCCGGCACGGTCACCTTGCCGCTGCACGACGGCAGCCAACTGACCATGGGTGGCCGCCAGTACGAGGTTTACCACCGACCCGGCCACAGTCCCTCAGATCTGGTCTTCCTGGACCCGGAGCGCCACGTTCTTTTGGGCGGAGACCACCTGATCGCCCACATCTCCTCAAACGCCCTTGTAACCAAGCCAATCAGCGGCAGTCCAGACGCCTGGCGCCCAAAACCGCTGCTCAGCTATCGGCAGTCGCTGCAAGCCACCAGGAAGATGCCGATTCGTCTGCTGCTCGCCGGACACGGCGAACCGATCCAGGATCATGTCGCGCTGATTGACCGGCGCTTGAGTGAGCAGCGGCGGCGGGCGCGCAAGATCCTGGGGCTGCTGGCTGACGGCCCGCGCAGCGCTCACGCACTGTCGGTCTCGCTGTGGGGACGAGCGGCGCTCACCCAGACCTATCTGACCGTCTCTGAAACTCTCGGGCACCTCGATCTGCTGATCGAGGACGGCAGCGTCAGCGAGGCGGAACTTGACGGCGTGTCAGTGTTCAGCGCCAGTCCATAGACGCGACCGGCAGGACGACAGGCAACACTGCGCCGCGTCAGCCTTGAAGCGGGATCTCCGCCATCTGTAGAAACATGCGGTGCAGCCGGTCTTCCCCTGTCAGCTCGGGGTGAAAAGCAAGCGCCAGCACCTTTCCCTGGCGCACCGCCACCGGGTGTCCGTCGATCTCGGCCAGCACCTCCACCGCCGGGCCGTGCTCCGCAATCCAGGGTGCACGTATGAAGACGGCATGAACCGGTCCGCCTGATACACCCCGGACGTCGAAGTCAGCCTCAAACGAATACAGCTGCCTGCCAAAGGCGTTGCGTTGCGTGAGCACGTCGAGGATCGCAAGGTGCTCACGGTCGAGCATGATCATCCCTGCACAGGTGCCAAAGACCGGCCGACCCGCTGCCGCGTAGGCGCACAACGGTTCGCCCAGTCCTTCACGCGCGATGCCGAGCGTCATCACGGTCGACTCACCGCCAGGGATGACGAGGGCGCTCAAACCGTCAAGCTCGGCGGGAACACGAACCTCCCTTGTGTTCACGCCGAGCCGTGTGAAGACGCGTTCGTGCGCCTCGAACCCTCCCTGCAACGCAAGGACCCCGACTACCGGTGCGTTGGTGCTCACCAGCCGCGCGTCTCTAGCTTCTGCTCGGGCTGGAGCTTGGCCGCCTCAATGCTTTCCATGGCATGGCCGAGCCCGGTCGAGGCTACCGCCACACGCGCGGCATCCGCGTAGTGGGTTGTTGCCTCGACGATCGCGCGGGCACGCAGCTCCGGGTTGTCGGACTTAAAGATGCCGGAACCCACAAAGACGCCCTCAGCTCCGAGTTGCATGACCAGCGAAGCGTCAGCCGGAGTCGCAATCCCGCCAGCGCAGAACATGACAACCGGCAGCTTGCCGTTGGTAGCCACGTAGCGGACCAGGTCCAGTGGCGCCTGAAGCTCCTTGGCTGCAGAGCCGATCTCGTCAAGACCCAGCGTGGTCAGCCAGCGCATCTGGCTGCGGATCTTACGCAGGTGCGTTACGGCGTTGACGATGTCACCGGTACCTGCCTCTCCCTTTGAACGGATCATGGCGGCGCCTTCACCGATCCTGCGCAGCGCCTCACCCAGATTGGTGGCACCGCAGACAAACGGGACCTTGAACGCCCATTTGTCGATGTGGTTGGCCGTGTCGGCGGGTGTCAACACCTCCGACTCATCGATGTAGTCCACCTCCAGTGCCTCAAGCACCTGTGCTTCAGCGAAGTGTCCGATCCGCGCCTTGGCCATGACCGGGATCGTGACAGCCTCTTGGATGCCTTTGATCATCTCCGGGTCGGACATGCGCGCCACACCGCCGTCACGGCGGATGTCAGCTGGAACGCGCTCAAGCGCCATCACCGCGCAGGCTCCAGCAGCTTCAGCGATCTTCGCTTGTTCTGGCGTGACCACATCCATGATCACGCCGCCCTTCAGCATCTCGGCGAGACCCGCTTTGGCGGTAAATGTGGACTCGTCGCGTGAAATGTGGCCGTTTGTGCTCATGTTCACAGTGTATATGTCAGACGCTTGGCCAAATTGGCCGTCACCACCGGGAAGGTCGGTACGTTTGCAACAACAGTGCTGTCAAACGTGCAAACGGTGTATCAGGTTGCAGGTGGCCAGACGGCCGACGGGTGCTGATCGCGAGTGTCGAGCGGCTGGCAGGTGGCCAACACCCGTCTCCAGCGGCCGACGGGTGTTGGCCGGCCGTCTCCAGCGGCCGACACCACCACCGAGGAACTACTTGAGCCGGAAGGCCTTGATGCGCACGTCGTACTGCTGCGCATCACGGCTGTAAACACCGTAAGCAAGCGCTTGGATGATCGACAGCAGCGCCGTGTGCGAACGGACAAAGGCCGGCGTGTTTGATGAGTAGTACAGCCGCAGCCGGGCCAGACGGGCGATCTCTGAAAGGGTCGCGTCAGTGATCGCCAGCGTCATTGCACGGCGGTGGCGAGCAAGCTTCAGCGTGCGCGTGATGAGCGGATGGGGACGACCGGCCGACAAGCCGATCACCAGCGTGTTTTCATCGATTCTGGCCAGGCGTCCCAGCGCTTCCTGAGACGGGCTCGCAACGATCTCGGCTCTAACGTCAAGCAGCATCAACAGGTGACGCATGTAGCTGGCAAAGAACGCCATCTGATCGGTCCCGGCGATCAGCACCTTCTCAGAGCTGACAATCGCGTCGATCGCCGCTTCAACGTCGGAGCGAGACAGCTTGTGGGCGGTGTCCTCGACGTTTACGTGATCAGCGGCCAGTGCCGACTCAAACTCGGTGTGATCGAGCGAGAACAGTGGCCCGCCGCCGGTGTCAAGAATCTCAGGGCCGTTGGCAGGCCGCCGACGATACTCGTCACGTGCCGCCTGCTGCAGCTCCGGGAAACCCTCAAAACCCAGCGCCTGCGAGAAACGAACGACAGTGCTGGAGGAGGTGTTCGCGCGGCGCGCCAGCTCCTCAGCTGTTTGAAAAGCCGCCTCGTCGAGGTGGTCGACAATGTACTGGGCCACGTCCTTCTGTGACCGTGAGAACTCGTCGAAGCGTGCTGTTATGTACGCGGAAAGAGCTTGATGGCCATGCGGCGCCTCGGACACCGTGGCAGTTGCTGATGCTTTCATAGGCAGCCTTTATTTCGACGCTGGCGACCAACGTTCCTGCATCCGGTTTATAGTGGCAGGGTCATGGGCCAGATGGGCGCGCACCTGTGTCAGGCGGCGCCGCCCAGACACCCAGCGGGCAGTTGTTGTGGACGCCGGTGAGACCGAGCCGCACCGCTGTGGGGCACTTATCGGCGCGGGCGCCGCGCGACCGAGCCGCACCGCTGTGGGGCACTTATCCGCGCGGGCGCCGCGCGACCGAGCCGCACCGCTGTGGGGCACGTATCCGCGCGGGCGCCGCGCGTCGTACTCCACGTCGGCCAGCAGACCCGTCTGCCACGCAAGCCGGTACCGTCCACACCACACACACCCGGCCCTGTAGCTCAGTGGTCAGAGCACCCGGCTCATAACCGGCGAGACGCAAGTTCGAATCTTGCCAGGGCTATCGTGACGGTGGCAAGTTCGGTGGCAAGTCCGAACGCCCCGTCGTTGCTGGGGTTGCGGCGTCGGTGGCAAGTCCGGTTTGCCCGCCTCCCCAGGCCGGCTCAGCCCCGAGACCGGCCTGTCGGTCCGGCCATTAAAGACTGAGAGCCGCACTCGGGCGGCTCTCAGTAGCGGGATGTTCGAGCGTCTATTCGTCGGGGCGAAGCGGCAGGCTCGCGTAGTCGATCGCGAGATCGATCTGCTCCCAGCCTTCCGGAGCGCGGGCGGAGGCGATCAGCTCCAGCTCCGCCTGCGTCCAGTCATCCTCGGTGTAGGGGTTGTAGACGTCGGTCGGCATCGCTGAGGTGAGCAGCTTCAGCGCCTGGGCGTCCTGCCACACGCGGGCGTAGCTGCCGTTGGCGTGCACCAGCCGGCGTGCGGTCATCGACGTGGCGGCCATCCAGGCAAGGTGCTCCATCTCGGTGTCATCGGCCCACTTGGCGCGGTGCAGCCGCGTCCCGGCGAACCCCATCCCCTTCATGCTGCTGAACGCTGACTCGATGACGTTGCGGTAGCAGAGCAGCGAGACGCGAAGCATCGCCAGCTCCGAGGTCCCTCCGTGGGGCAGGTAGGTGTAGAGGCGCGGATGCTCGGCAAACCTGGTCTTGTATTCCTTGCCACAGGCTGGGCACACCCAACGGGTGTGCGCCTCATCCCAGATCTTCTCCTCATCCGGGAGCGTCTCGTGGTTGGGTCGCAGCACCCACTCCCCCGCAGCAGCCAGCCCGTGGTTGAGCCGGTAAAGCGGCGTCGGGAACGAACGGGCGTCCTTGCGGCGACACTCGACGCCGGCGCACCGCTCCTGGTCGCAGACCGGGACGCCTCCGGTGCTGACGTACGGCAGGTCTTGGGCGAGGCTCCCGTGCCGGGGGAACACGCCGAAGATGCCGTACTTGAACAGGAGTGTGTAGGCGAAGTCGACGGAGTTGTCGTAAAGCGCGTCGCCGACCAGGTAGATCTCGCGCTGCTGCCGGAGCTCGGGGAATAGCTCAAAGAGCTGTTCCAGGAGCACGAGGGTCGCCGCGCGCTCGTTCACGCTGGACGGGAACAGCCCGCCGATCAACGTCAGCCCGCCGAGCTTGAGGCTTGAGATCTGCACCCACTTGTAGCCGTGGCAGCGCTTGGAGATGAACTTGCCGACCCGGTAGATCAGAAACCCGCAGCGGGCCCTGATCGGCACCCGCTGCTTCTG
>JBMFHK010000019.1:0-11682 GCA_049976865.1 Solirubrobacteraceae bacterium
TTTAGGGCATTCGTGTGCCCAGCATCTGCGGAACCCCTGGTCAACCAGTGCGCCTGAAACCGTGGAATCAATCATCTACCCTTGCCGCTGTGAGCTTGGCGGATGAGAAGTATGTGCTGGTCACGACGTTCCGCAAAGACGGGCGTGCCGTCGCCACGCCTGTCTGGCTTGTCGAGCTGCCGGGTGGGGCGTTCGCGTTCTCGACCGGCAGCGATTCGGGCAAGGTCAAGCGCCTGCGGCACACCCCGCGGGTGACGCTGCAGGGCTGTGACCGCCGCGGCGGCTCTGCTCACGGCCCGGTCTATGACGCTCAGGCGCGGCTGGTCACCGGCAGCGAGCTGGCGCAGATCCGGGCCGCGATCAAAGCGAAGTACGGCGCGATGGCCACGATGATCGATTTCGCTGAATCGGTCGCCAGGCGGATCAGCACGAAGCGGTCCGGGTCCGAGCGCGTCGGGGTGGTCATCAGCCTCAACTCAGGCTGATCTGGCAAACCGGCACTCACATCTTTCTTACAAGCTTTCTACACCGCTCTGACGCGTGCAGTGCAAGTTGTGCGCATGAACAGGACGTTGACACTGAACAGCCGCAGTGGTCACGCTCTGCGGCTGCGTGCCCGGCGGCCCTGGCACAGCGAGCGCTCAGTCGATGTCGCCGCCGCCCTGGCCGGGCTCGGTCTCGGCGTCGTGATCGCGATGGCGATCACCGCCCAGAGCTGGCATACGCTGAACGCCCCCGGCGGCTGGACGACCTTCGCCGCCCGGCTGGCGGGCCTGACCGGCGCCTACCTGCTGTTGATCACGGTGCTTCTGGCCGGGCGCATCCCGGCGGTCGAGCGCGTGCTCGGTCACGACCAGCTGATCCGCTGGCACCGCCGGCTGGCACCCTGGGCGCTGGTGCTGATCGCCCTGCACGGCCTGCTGGCGGTGATCGGCTACAGCCAGACCCTGCACATCGGCCCGCTGCACCAGTTCTCGCGCCTGATCACCAGTTACCCCGGCATGCTCGCCGGGGTGGTGGCGTTCCTGCTGCTGGTTCTGGCAGCGGTCACCTCCGCCCGGATCGCGATGCGGCGCATGCGCTATGAGACATGGTGGGCCGTTCACCTCTACACCTACCTGGCGCTCGCGCTCTCGCTCTCACACCAGCTGACGACCGGGGTGATGTTCATCGGCCACCCGCTGGCCCGTGCGCTGTGGACAGCGCTGTTTATCGGGACAGGCGGAGTGGTGTTCGTGTACCGGGTGCTTTTGCCGCTGTGGCGCAGCGTCTTTCACCAGCTGCGAGTTGTGGCGGTCACTGCCGAGGCGCCGGGTGTGAACTCGGTGCTGCTGGCCGGTCGCGGGATGCGTTATTTCCCGATCTCCGGCGGCCAGTTCATCCAGCTGCGCATCCTGCGCCGCGGGCTGTGGTGGCAGGCCCACCCGTACTCAGTGTCGGCGGTTCCGGACGGGCGTCATCTGCGGATCACGGTCCGCGCCGTTGGCGATCACAGCGGCGCCATTGCGAAGCTCGAGCCCGGCACACGGGTCGCGATCGAGGGTCCCTACGGTGCTTTCACAGCGGATGCGCTGCGCGGTGACCGGGCTCTTTTGATCGGTGCCGGGGTCGGGATCACGGCGCTGCGAGCGCTGCTCGAGGACCTGCCGGCCAACGTGGACGTGGTGATGCTCGCCCGTGCCCACGACCAGCGCAGCCTGATCCTGCGGGAGGAGCTGCACGCGCTGATCAACGGTCGCCGTGGCCGCCTGCACGAGCTGGTCGGCAGCCGCGAGCAGGTCCGGCTGGACGCGCGCACCCTGCGCAAGCTGATCCCCGACGTGGCCCACCGTGACGTGTTTGTCTGCGGGCCGGCAGGTTTTACCGAGCTGATGCGCGGAGCGCTTGACTCACTGGGGGTACCCAAGGAGCACATCCACCACGAGGCCTTCGCCTTCTAGAGCATGGGAGACAAACGATGACACGCGCACCAATCGTGATCACCGGGACGGCCGTCGGCATGGCCGCGGTGATTGGCTACCACGTGAGCGGACCGCGAGCGCTCCCGGTCGCGGGCACCAGCGCCGGCTCCACGCAGACCGCCAACAGCGCCTCCGCCGCGGCGGGCAGCTCCGCCCAGACGGGCTCGGCGGCCACACAGGCGTCCAACTCGAGCTCGGCCGCTGCCACCGCGGCGGCCGGCTCATCGGCGTCGGCGCCGGGCGGCACCCGCACCGTGACTGGCACCGACGTCCAGTACGGTTACGGCGACCTGCAGGTCGCCGTAACCGTGAGCGGCTCGAAGCTCACCAACATCTCGATGGTCAAGGCCAACGTGGCCGACTCATACTCCGGCACGGTCGACCAGGTCGCGTTGCCGCAGTTGCGCCAGGAGGCGCTGAGCGCCCAGAGCGCGAACATCAACGCTGTTTCCGGCGCAACCTACACCTCTGACGCATACGCGCAGTCGCTGCAGGCGGCCATTGACAAGCTGAAGGCCTGAAAGGCGGTGGCCGCCGCAGAGGTGATCCTGCGCCGCGCCGAACCGGTGATGGGGACGGTCGTATCCTTTGATGTGCGGCCACAGGGGCTCCCGCTGGACGCGGCTCGCGAGGCGCTGGCTGCGGCGTGCGCCATCCTTCACCACGTGGACGCAACCTTCAGCCTCTACAAGCCGCACAGCCCAATGTCACAGCTGCAACGGGGCGAGCTGCCGCTGCGGCAATGCCCGCCGGAGATCGCCGCCGTGCTCGAACTCTGCGATCAGGCAAAGCGGCTCTCAGACGGCTGGTTTGACCCCTGGAGCTTACCCGGCGGGCTTGACCCGACCGGCCTGGTGAAGGGCTGGGCGGCACGCGAGGCAGCCGGCGCGCTGACCCGGGCCAGCGTTGGGGCAGGGCTGGTCAACGCGGCGGGTGACATCGTCGGCTTCGGGGCACCGCAGGGGCAACACGCCTGGCGGATCGGCATCCGTTCGCCGGACTCGCCGGAGCACCTGGCCAGTGTGATCGAGCTGCACGGTGCGGTGGCCACCTCAGGCACCTATGAGCGCGGCAGCCACATCTGGGATCCAAGCGCCCGGCGCCCGGCGCGCGGGATCGCCTCCGCGAGCGTCTGCGGGCCGGATCTGGCCATTGCGGACGCGCTGGCAACGGCACTGGTCGCCGCCGGCGAGCAGGGCTTTGACTGGGTTCGCGCGGCGGGGTATGAGGCGCTGCTCGTGCTCGACGGTGGACAGACCCGCATGACCGAAGGCTTCCCGGCGCTCACCGCCACGGGAGCCTGAGGCCGGGATGGCAACCGTGCGAGCGCTGGTGATCGAGGACGACGACGCGGTGTGCCAGGCGGTCAGGCGATCGCTGCTGTTGTCAGGCTACGAGGTGATCACAGCGGCCGACGGTGAGCAGGGCCTGCTCGCCCTGGCCGAGACGATCCCCGACGTGGTGGTGCTCGACCTGGGCCTGCCGAAGCTCGACGGGATTGAGGTCTGCCGGCGGCTGCGCGCGATCGGCGACCACACCCCGGTGCTGATGCTGACCGCCCGCGACGCTGTGGAGGATCGCGTCGCAGGACTGGAGGCGGGCGCCGACGACTACCTGATCAAGCCCTACGACGTGCGCGAGCTGCGCGCCCGGCTGGCCGCGATCATGCGCCGCCATCTGCCCGAGACCGAAGGCCGGACGCTGCGTTTTGGAGCGCTCAAGCTCGACGCCGACGCCCACGCCGCACGGCTCGGGGAGCGCGAGATCGAACTGACACGGACCGAATACCAGCTGCTTGAGCTGTTCATGCTCAACCCACGCCGGGTGCTGCGCACTGAGCTGGTCTACGAGCGCATCTGGGGCCACGACATCAGCGTCACCTCCAACTCGCTGCGCGTCTACATCGGCTACCTGCGCCGCAAGCTTGAGGCCGGTGGCGAGCCACGCCTGCTGCACACCGTGCACGGCGTCGGCTACGTTCTGCGGGAACAGTGAGCCTCCATCGCCGCATCACGGCGGCGGCGACCATAGCCGTCGCAGCGGTCTGCCTGGTCTTTGCGCCGGTCAGCTACCTCACGACCAGGGCGAGGCTGACCGGCCAGATCAAATCCGAGCTCGCGCGGCTGGCGCAGCCGGTGATCGAGCCGAGCGGCCTGCCCGTCAGGGGCGAGCGCTCGGGCGCCCCTGACGCCCAGCGGGGCGCCGGGGGCAGGCCAAGCCTGGGCGACGATGACGCCGGCGTGGACACCTGCGCGTTTGCGAAGATGACCGCGGAGGAGCGGATCGAGACCGCGCTCGGCGGCCCGACCGGTTACTTCCAGTCGGTCTGCGCCAACGGCAGCGTGGTTGCGCAGAGCGGTGGCCGGCCGCAGCTGCCGGTCACCGCGCAGGTGCGCGCGGTCGCGCGGACACTGCACGGCGCCTACTACTTCAGCGGACGCGTCCGGGGAACGCGCCTTGAGATCTACGTGGTCCCCGACCCGGCTGACCGCAAGGCGGTGGAGGTGGCGGTGCCGCTCACAAGCACCGACGCGGCGCTGCGCGGGCTGGCATTCACCGACGTGCTGCTGGCCGGCGGAGGGATACTGCTGGCCGGCTTGATCGGCGCGCTGGTCGCGCGCTCCGCGCTGGCTCCGATACGGCGCTTCACCGACGAGACGGAGCGGGTCACCAGCGCGCTTGAGCAGCCGCTCCGGCTGGACGAGGAGGGCGCACTTGAGATCAGACGGCTCGCGGCGAGCTTCAACCAGACGCTTGAAGCGCTCGAGCAGTCGGTGCAGGCGCAGCGACACCTGATCGCCGACGCCTCACACGAGCTGCGCACACCGATCGCGGCGCTGCGCTCGAACGTCCAGATCTTTCTGGAATCCGAGCGGCTGCCTGCGGAGGAGCAAGCCGGGTTGCGCGACGCGATCCTGGCGGAGCTCGACGAGCTCACGCAACTGGTGGCGGACGTGTTGGAGCTGGCGCGCGGCGCGCGGCAAGATGAACACGTAGAGGAGGTCGAGCTGGACGCGATCGTGCAGGATGCGGTCGAGCGGGGGATGCGCCGCAGCCCTGATCTGCGCTTCACCGTCGAGCTCGAGCCGACGACGATTGCCAACTCTGCCGACCGGGTCGCACGAGCCGTCGGCAACGTGGTTGACAACGCGCGCCGCTGGAGCAAGGCGGACGGGGAGGTGCAGGTGCGCCTGCACGCTGGGGCGCTGAGCGTGCGCGACCATGGTCCAGGCTTCCGCGACGAGGACCTGCAGCACGTGTTTGAGCGTTTCTACCGCTCCGCAGAAGCCCGCCGCATGCCGGGATCGGGTCTCGGGCTCGCGATCGTCAAACAGGCCGCGGAGGCGCACGGCGGCTTCGTGAGCGCCGGCAACGCGCCAGACGGCGGCGCGATCGTGCAGCTGTCGTTCGGTCCGCCGGTCTGAGCAGGCGCGCCCACCTATCCTTGAGCGCAGAGACCGTGCGGTTCCGCGCCATGTATGGTCAGTGTCGGCGAGCGCTTATCCCTGGGCGCAGGGACCATGGCGACCGGGCGGGCTGCCACCGGTGCCACTACCGGCCTTCACGCACGCGCGAGGCACCGAACGTGCCGATGCTGTCGGCGCTCACCCCCGGCACGCCGTCACCACCCAGGCCTCGTACCGACTCACGCACCCGCAGTGGCATCGTGATCTTTTTCGCCAGCGCGTCGGCCGGCTCCGGCGGTTGTCCCTCAAGCTGACCCATGAGCAGTTGTACCGCAGCGGCGCCGAGCTCGTAATGCGGCAGCGCGACCGTGGTGAGGCGCGGCCGGATCCACGATGCGAGCGGGTCGTCATCAAAGGAGATCACGGACACGTCATCAGGGACGTCCAGGCCGGCGTCCGCCAGCGCCTGGTAGGCGCCAAAGGCGAGCCGGTCGTTGAAGCAGATGAGCGCCGAGGGCACCAGCTCGGCAAGCAACCGCTGAGTCGCCTCAAGCCCCTCCGCAGGCTGCCAATCCGTGCAGCCCACGGATCCGGCAACCTCGACACCGGCATCGCGCAGAACGCTGAGGATGCCCTCAAGGCGCTGGACGGCTGCCAGGCTGCCCTTGGGAACTTCGCCATCGGGGCTTGCGCCGATCAGACAGATCCCGTCGGCATGCCCCGCTGCGAGCAGGGTCCGCGCGACTGAGCGCCCGGCCTCGATCTCGTCGGGCACGACCGAGCGGATCAGCTCATTGCCGACCGGGACTGCGTTCAGCAGCACCGCCGGCGCCTCCATCAGAACCGGTGGCACGGCGATCGCTCGTGTGTACATCGAGGCGACGATGAGTCCGTCCACGCCCCGGTCGAGCATCGCGGTCATCAACTCACGCTCAAGCTGCGGGTCGCCCTCAGTCTCTGCGATCAGTAGCAGGTGGTCGCGCTCGCGCGCCTGGTCAAGCGCACCCCAGATCAGATGACCGGCGAAGGCCGTGGTCGCGACCGTGTCAGAGACGAAGCCGATGGTTTGGCTGGTACCTGTCCGCAGGCTGCGTGACACCGCATTTGGACGGTAACCGGCCTCGCGCGCCACCAGACGAACACGTGCCTCAACCTCCGGGGAGATGCGCATCTCGGCGGCACGACCGGCCAGCGCATAGGAGGCAGCGGTCTGTGAGACACCTGCCGCACGAGCCACCTGCGCCAGCGTTACGCGCTTCTTAGCCACTGCGATTGTCAGGTTATCAGCGGCTCTTGACAATGGCCGCGGACAGGTGTAAGAATCTCGCTGCTGATCCGGTTCAGCAAAACGCATATGCGCTCCGCGAATCACGGAGCGCAGGTTCACCTGAAGACTCACACGCCGTGGGAGAGCGCTCGTGGGAATCGCCGTCGAGCGGGCTCACCGGCTGCGGCAACACGTCGGAGGAGGTATCAAGAAAGATGAGCAGGAAATTCCAAACTGTCGCGCAGCAGCCAGGCCGCGTTGGGCGCGGTTTCCGCCGCGCCGCGGTGCCCGCGTGCGTGACCGGAGCCCTGGTGCTTGCCGGTGGCACGGGCATCGCAGCCGCCGCCAAGGCAAAGAGCTCGACGTCAACGCCGGCTTTCGCCCAGGCATGCGGCACCAAGTCGGTCACGCTGACCGGTGATTTCGAAACTGGCTTCCCGGACATCATCGACCTGACCAAACTGTTCAGCAAGCAGCACCCCAGCGTCCACTGGAGGATCAACACCAACGCCTACGCGGAGATAACGACCAACGCGCCGCTGGTGCTGGCCGGCAAGAACGCGCCGGACCTCGTGCGGCTTCCGATCCTCGAGGGGCTGGTCAAGGACCGTCTGCTGCTGAGCCTCAACAAGTACTACAACAAGTACCACTGGAACACGTTCCCGTCGTCTGTCTGGGCGCAAAACCGCACCAACGGCTCCCAGCTAGACACCGGCCAGATCTACGCGTGGGGCTTGAACAACCAGGTGACCGGCATCTACTACAACAAGGCGCTGGCCAGGAAGATCGGAATGAAGAGCACGCCCAAGACACTCGCCCAGCTCGAGGCGCTGTTCGCCAAGGCAAAGAAAGCCGGGCTCACTCCGATCGAAGTGTGGAACGCGGTGCCGACCGGCCTGACCTTCCCGTTGCAGCAACTGATGGCCGACTACGGCTCGGTGACTGCGATCAACAACTGGGCCTACGACAAGCCCGGCGCGAACATCGATACCCCCGCCAACGTGCGAGCAGCCACGGTCCTGGACAGATGGATCAAGGACGGGTATTTCAACTCCGACGCCACCGCGCAGAACTACAGCGGCGCGATGAGCGAGTGGACCGCAACCGGCAGCAAGGATGTCTTCCTATTCAACGGCAACTGGCAGGCCGGCAGCTTCGACACCAGCCAGTTCGGCCAGTACGGCTTCTTTGCGATGCCACCGGTGAAGGCAGGCGGCCCAGTGGCGTCGATCATTGGCCCGCTGCAGTACGGGATCGCGGCCAAGGCACCGAACCCATCGTGCACCGCGTACTTCCTCAACTGGGTGTCGACCAACCCGGCGGCGAGAAGGCTCAACGTCGAGCAGGGCGGCGCACCGCCGATCGGCCCGACCAACCTGCCGGTGCCGAAGGCGAAGCCCGGGACCAACACCGAGGAGTCGATCAGGGTCGGCGTCGCGGTCGCCAAGGACAATGAGGGCATGGGATTCATCACCAACGCGAACGGCTCCATCTACACCGAGAGCCAGACTCCCGAGCTTCAATCACTGTTTGCCGGGCAGACGACCCCCTCTGCGGTCATGAGCGCAATTCAGTCCGCTTACAAATCCGAGGGGAGCTGAGACCCGACTAGCACCGCCAGCCAGAGGGATCAGCTCTGACAATGTTGAACTCGACCACCACCTCCCGGCGCCCTCTGGGCGCCGGGAGTACCCTCCGCGCAGTACGCACACTGGCCCGGGCTGACCGTGCGCGCGGCTGGCTGTTTTTGCTGCCAGCGCTCGCCGCCTACGGCATGTTCGTGCTGTGGCCACTGGCCAACAGCGTCAAATACTCGTTCTACAACTGGGACGGGATCAACCCTGCCAAGTGGGTCGGCCTGTCCAACTACGGCCAGGTGTTCAGCGACTCAGCGCTCTACAGCGCGATCGAACACTCCGGCATCCTGATCATCTTCTTCTCCTTCCTGCCGACCGGACTCGGGTTGGCGCTGGCCGCGTTCATGCGCAGCGCGATCGCCGGTCGGCTCGGGACCATTGCGCGCGTGGTCATCTTCCTGCCCCAGGTGGTGGCGCTGGTGGCTGCAGGCATCGCCTGGAGCTGGCTGCTCGGTTACAACGGCGCGATCAACCAGATCTTCTACACACCGATTGACGCCGTCCTGAAGCTGGTGGGGCTGGGAACCGCAAAGCAAGCCTGGCTGGGCTCCTTCCAGTTCGCGCTGCCGGGCGTCGGCCTGATCGGCATCTGGGTCATGCTCGGCTTCTGCACGGTCCTGTTGACCGTCGGCATGGGCAAGATCGACCCTGCGCTGTACGAGGCCTCCCAGCTGGACGGAGCCGGCCCCGTGCGCGAGTTCTTTGATATCACCCTGCCGAGCCTTCGTCAGGAGATTGGCGTCTGCCTGACAGTGACGATGATCGCCGCACTCTCGGCGTTTGACATCGTCTACATCTCAACACAGGGCGGGCCCGCAAACCAGACCATGGTGCCTGGTCTTGAGATCTACCTGCTGGCGTTCACCAACCGCGAGGTCGGTTTAGCGTCGGCGCTGGCGATCGTCCTGGTGGTGCTCGTCGTGCTCTGTGTCGTGCCGATCCAGTGGTACGTGAACCGCGGCAACCAGTCATGAGATCATCGCGCGCAACCGCATACAGCGGCCGAGTGCTGCTGGTGGTGCTGATGTTCTGGACGCTGCTGCCGTTCATCAGCCTGTTCACCGCCGCGCTGCATCCCGTGGGCACCTACCCGACCGGCCTCAGCTGGCCAGTGCACCCTCAGTGGCAGAACTTCGTAAACGCGTGGAAAGTCGCGAACCTCGGACCGATCCTCAAGTCAAGCACCCTGATCGTGCTCGGCACAGTGCCGATCACCGTCGTGATCGCGACCATGGCCGGGTTCGCGCTCGGCCAGCTGCGGGTGTTCGGTGGGCGCATGGTGATGCTGCTGTTCCTGATCGGACTCACACTCCCGCTCGAGGGCATCATCATTCCGCTCTACTACGAGCTCAACAGCTTCAACCTGATCGACACGCGCATGGCCGTCATCCTGCCGCTGATCGGCCTCTTCATGCCGTTCAGCGTCTACTGGATGCGAGCCCATTTCGTGAACGTGCCGACCTCGCTTACGGAGGCTGCGCGCAGCGACGGCGCTACCACCTGGCAGATCTTCTGGGGCATCCAGGTGCCCCTTGCTCGCCCAGCGATCATCTCGCTCGTGATCATCACCACGATCTGGACCTGGAACCAGTTCCTGTTGCCGCTGGTACTGGTGCCAACCAACGTCGACAGCCGCACGATGGCCGGCGCCCTGGGGGCCTTCCAGGGCCAGTACAGCGACAACATCCCACTGCTCGCGGCAGGCTCGCTGCTGATCCTGGCGCCCATGGTGATCATCTACATCATCTTCCAGCGCCAGTTCATCCAGGCCATGCTCCAGGGCGCAGTCAAGGGTTAGCCGTGACTCTGAGGCTCGATGACAAATGGGTGTGGGACTTCTGGCTGGCCCAAGACGGGACTTATCAGCACGTCTACTACCTGCAGGCACCACGCGCACTCGCCGACCCGGAGATGCGCCACCACAACGCCACGGTCGGTCATGCCGTCTCCACGAACCTCACCGACTGGGAGGTCTTGCCAGACGCACTGCATCCGGGGCCCAGCGGCTCATGGGATGATCTTGCGGTGTGGACCGGGAGCGTGATCGCGCACGACGGCCTGTGGTACATGCTCTACACCGGCATCAGCAGCGCCGAGGCGGGCCTCGTGCAGCGGATCGGCCTGGCCGTCTCCAGTGATCTCGTCCACTGGCACAAGGACGCCCGCAACCCGGTGCTAGAAGCCGACCCGCACTGGTACGAGACACGCTCCCACACCCGCTCGCGCCAGGAATCGTGGCGCGACCCTTACCTGGTTCGCGTGGCCGACGACGACCTTTTCCACGCGCTGATCACCGCTCGCGTCGCCACCGGGCCCGACGACGGCGCTGGGGTGGTCGCGCACGCGCACTCAAAGGACCTGGTCTCGTGGGAGATCGACCCCCCGATAACTCTCCCGGGAGAGGTGGCGCAGGCCGAGGTGCCACAGCTGGTCCGCCTGGAAGACGGATACAGGCTACTGGTCTCCTGTCACGCGGAGGACCACTCCCAGCTGCGCCGCGAGCGCCTCGGGCGTCCCGGTCAGACAGGAACCTTCGCTCTGTATTCGAACTCCCCGCTCGGACCGTTTGATTTTCCATCGCAACCGGTACTGCCCGCCAACAGCCCCGTCGGGACCGGGTACGCCGGCAAGCTCGTGAGCCTGGGTCCAGACGACACCCGCTTTATGTGCTTCATCATCGAACGCGACGGCGAATTTGTCGGAGAACTGTGCGACCCGCTGCCCGTGGACCTTCAAGGATCCGAGCCATTCGCCACCGATGCGCAGGCCGCAGCAGAATCGCGCTCCTGGGCTGGCCTGCTTACCGACGAACCCGCCGCGACTTGAGGCAGGACAATTGCAAACGACGTCCAGCAACGCTATGTAGAGAGGTAGAGGGAGATGGCTTCGATTGAGTTCGACGCAGTCAGTAAGAGCTACGACCAGCAGCACTGGACGCTCCGCGACCTGAGCTTCACGGTCTCAGACGGCGAGTTTCTGGTCCTGGTCGGCCCGTCCGGCTGCGGCAAGACGACCGCACTGAGAATGCTCGCCGGTTTTGAGGACATCTCGCATGGCGAGATCCGGATTGGCGGCGTGCGGATCAACGAGACCCCGCCGCGCGAACGTGACATCGCGATGGTCTTTCAGAACTATGCGCTCTACCCGCACATGACCGTCGCCGACAACATCGGCTACGGCCTGAAGGTCCGCGGCATGCCCAAGGCGCAGCGCCGTGCGCGCGTCGCCAAGACCGCTGAGATGCTCGGCCTCAGCAACGAGCTCGACCGCAAGCCTAGCCAGCTCTCGGGCGGTCAGCGTCAGCGGGTCGCCATGGGCCGGGCGATCGTGCGCGAGCCGCGGGCCTTCCTGATGGACGAGCCGCTGTCCAACCTCGACGCGCGGCTGCGCGTGCGCATGCGCACCGAGAT
>JBMFHK010000019.1:11692-30306 GCA_049976865.1 Solirubrobacteraceae bacterium
CACGGCTACAGCGTGACCTGAATGTGACAACCGTCTACGTTACACACGACCAGGTCGAGGCGATGACGATGGCCGACCGGGTGGCGGTGATTAACGGTGGCGTGATTCAGCAGCTCGACACGCCACAGCGGATCTATGCCTACCCGGCCAACCTCTTTGTCGCGACGTTCATCGGCAGCCCCGCGATGAACGTCCTGAAGGCTGAGCTCATCAAACGCGGCGACCAGGTATCCTGCAAGATCGGCGACTACGTATTCGCGCTGCCGACAGGCACGCTGAAGGTGAATCCAGGTATCCGCGCCGCGCTGGAAACCACCGTCGCCGTCGGCGTGAGACCCAATGCTATAACGGTGACCGGCGGCCAGTACCCCAACGGCCTGGTGGGAGAGGTGCGCGTCGCCGAAGGGCTCGGCTCAGAGGTGCTGGCCCACATAGAGGTAACCGCGTCCCGTGTCTCCTCCGAAGCAGCCAGCGAAGCGCCTGATCTGCCACTCGGCCACAAGGACGCGTCAACCGTCGTCGCCAGCCTCGGGGAAGAGTCGCTGATCGCGCGTGGCGAGCGCGTTACCCTGACCTTCGACTCAGAGCGCATGCACTTCTTTGACCTGCAGACCGGCGCGTCGCTGCGCGCCGGCGCCCCCGCTTCACCGAGCGCCGCCCCCACGCTCGCGGACGTCAGCCCTGCGGTCCAGGCGGCCAGCGCGGAGCGTCTGGTGTGAGTGCCAACCGTGACAGGCCGACCACTGCTCGCCGAGGCATTTGGTAGTGGGCCTCGTAGGCGGAGTTGAGACCGGCGGCAGCTGGTGCGTGTGCGCAGTGGGTTCCTGCACGGGTGAGATCGTCGCCCGCCAGCGGCTGCGCACCACTACCCCGGAGGAGACGCTCGCTGCAATCATCAGCTTCTTCAAGCAGGCACCGCCGGTCGCGCGCATCGGTGTGGGCTCCTTCGGCCCCGTCGATCTCGACCCGCACTCAGCCACCTGGGGTTATGTCATGGCCACGCCCAAGCCTGGCTGGCGCCACACGTCGGTGGCGCGCACGCTCGAGCAGGCGCTTAAGGTGAAGGTCGTCTTTGAGACCGATGTGGCCGCCGCGGCGGTCGGTGAACACCGCTGGGGGGCCGGCAGAGGCGTCGGTTCGCTGACCTACATGACCGTCGGGACCGGCATCGGCGTCGGCCTGCTGCTCGGCCAGGAGCCCTGGCATGGGATCAGCCACCCCGAGGTCGGACACGTGCGCGTCCCTCACGACCGGTCGCGGGATCCGTTCACCGGCACCTGCCCCTACCACGGCGACTGTCTGGAGGGCCTCGCCTGCGGGCTGGCGCTGGCTGCCCGCTGGGGGCGTCCTGCCGAACAGCTCGGAGCGGACCACCCAGCGTGGGAGCTTGAGGCCGAGTACATAGCGGCGGGGCTTGCAAACCTCGTTTTCACCGTGGCGCCAGAGCGCATCGTTCTCGGAGGCGGAGTGCTGGCCGCGCCGGGGCTGCTTGAGCTGGTGCGCACTCGCCTGGAAGAGCTGCTGGGCGGCTACATCCAGAGCCCCGCACTGGCGCCGGGCCTGGAGCACTACCTCGTGGCGCCCGGCCTCGGCGACGACGCCGGCGTCCTGGGAGCGATGGCGCTCGCCTGCCAGAGCAGCGCGCCTGAAACGCCCGACGCGCAGGCCTGAGCGGGGTCGGTCCGGGCGAGCGGCAGCGGGGACCCTCCAAACAGATGGCAGCGCTCGCAAGAGCGACAGAGGACACAGTGGCGACGCAGTCACTGACCTGAAGTCAGGCCGTCGCCTCGCCACTGCTCAAGCCTCTACGCGAGGCCTACTCCGGAAGCAGAGTGAACGGACCTCCGCCGACTGCCCGAAGCACCCGGAAATGCCGACGGTCAAGAGTGAGGATGCGATCTGTCCCATAGCGCTCGGCGAGTACCACCAGTGAGGCATCCGTCAGGCCGATCTCCTGGTCGCGGTACCGCTGGATGACCGCCCTGGCAGCACGAACGTCGGTAGCACCGAAGTGGGCAAGTTCCCAGGCGGAGCTGGCGAGTTCCGCCAGCAGCCGGAGTTCCACGCTCACGCCTTGCTGCCTGGTGACGAGGTAGTCGAGTTCTGCGAGCACATATGGCGACACGATCAGCGGCCCGTCGTTGGACTGAACGCAGGACATCACGTCGGTGTGGTGCTCGCTATCGCCATCAAACAGGGCGAACAGCGCACTCGTGTCGCAGATCAGCAGGACTGATCCTCGCCGAAGCCCAAAAGCAGCTCGTCCACCCGCGAGGCGAGGCTCGTCTGTCCACTGTGAAACAGCGCGCCTTGGGGCTTCGGTCGTGGCTCCGTGTCGAGCAGCGACCGGATCGCGACGCGGATCACCTCCGCCTCCGACTCGCCGCGGGCCGCAGCTACACGGCTGAGCGCGTACTTCACATCCTCAGGCAGATAGACGGTAGTTTTCACCACACGTATATATGGTACCACCTGTACTTGCCATACATCGAGGGATTACGAATTCTGTTTCGTCCCGAACGTGACCACCAAAACGACCGCCCCGATAGCCAGTAGCACCCTGCCGAGCACCGAGTCGGTGACGCCGACCAGATGGCTCGGGCCTTCGACCCATACCGCCCAACGAACGTGACGCGACACACGGTCCCCAACGCGAGTGGCGACGGCCTGAAGAAGGAGTACGGCAACCACACCGACCAGCCGAGCTGACGCCGGGCTGGCTGTAAGACCCAGAACTCAGGCGACTAGGGACCGGGCCGCCTTGCCGATGCCCTCTGCTGCGGTTGGGTGCTGATCGGCAAAGCGGGCAAGGTCGTAGGCCGTTAGACCAGCTGCGGTCGCCTCTCCGATCTGGCCGATGAGTTGCGCGGCGTCGATCCCTACCACCCAGCCTCCAATCAGGCGCAGGCTCTCGGCATCGAAGAACAGCCGGATCTCGCCGTAGGTTTCACCAAGGATCTGTGCCCGAGAGTCGTCCTTGAACACGTACGCGCCTTCTGCGACCGCCTGATGTCGCTTGGCGCCAGACGCCCGAGTGACGCCGACATACGCGCCCTCCGGGGCGGTGAAGATCGTCGTCGGCACGGCATCGAAGTCCATTCTGTCGACGGCGTGGTTGCCAGCCAGAATGTTGTGAGCGGCCACCAGGGACTGGCGAACCGCCGAATGAAAGAGCATGGAGCGGCCGTTCACGTCGCCGGGCGCGTAGAGGTGTGGGTGGCCGGGGACCTGCATCGATGGCTCCACTGCCAGACCGTGGCCCTGCATCGGGAGCCCGAGGTCGGCCGCGCCTTCGGGGATCGCGGGCCTGCGTCCGACGGCCATGAGCACGAGGTCGGCGTCAACGGTGTCCTCGGTGCCGCCGCTACGCACGTGGACAGTGAACCCGCCACCGGCCTGCTTGGTGACGGCAGTGACCGCCGAGGAGAGACGGACGGTGATCGAAGGGTCAATCCCCGCGGCCAAGAGAGAGACGAAGTCCGGGTCCATACCCGAGAGCAGCGCGGTGCGCTGGATCACCGTGACCTCGCTGTCGAATGCTTGGAGCATGCAGGCGGCCTCGAGGCCGATGTAGCCGCCTCCGATCACGGCTAGACGCTTGGGGAGAGCGGTGACCGTCGGATGGAGCGCGAACAGGTCCGTGCTGGTCACGCACAGCTCAGCGCCGGGGATGGGCGGGACAAACACGTCGGCTCCGGTCGCGATGATGATCTGGTCTGCGTGGAAGATCTCAGAGACCCCGTCGGTGGACACTTCGACGGTGTGAGCGTCGAGCAGACGCCCAGTCCCCTGCACCAAACGCAGGTGCTCGGCGGCTTGGTCGAGTTCAGCGGCATGCTGGCGGTAGCGGATCTCCTGCACCTCGTCCTTCCAGGCGACGACCCCGCCGTAGTCAACCGGCGCATGGAGGGTGCCGATCGCACGCTCGACCGGTGCGGCTGCCATCCGACGCCGCAGCTGTGACATTTCGTAGACAGCCTTGGACGGCACGCATCCCTCGGCCAGACAGTTGCCACTCATCACGCCCTTGGTATCCACCATGACCACGTCGCGGCCGGCACTGGCCAGGGCGAACGCAGCAGGATACGCGCCACCGCCCGCTCCGAGGGTGATGGTGTCAACATGTTGGACTTCGTCTCGTGTGCTCACAGATGCTCATTCTATCTTGGCGGCGAGGGATACCGGGTAGTGTTCGCTGTCGATGCTGCCAGCTGCCGAAGGTCCTGTCCGGGTCGTGGTCCACGTCGACGACGCCAGCGCCGACCGCCAGCGTCTGGCACTCGGCAACGTGGCGAACCTGCTCGCCGATGTCGGTCCCGGGGATGCGGCGGTCGAGATCGTGTTCAACGGTCCCGCAATCTCAGCCGTGACCGCGAGCTCCGCGCTGTCGGGTGAGCTCTCGTCCCTGCGGGCAAGAGGAGTGGAGATTCTCGCCTGTCACAATTCGATGGTTGCAGTCGGCATCAAAAGCAACGATCTCTTCTCCGGAGCCACCGTTGTCCCCTCGGGAATCTCTCACCTCGTCCGACGCCAGCGCGATGGCTGGGCCTACATTCGGCCCTGATCGCAGTGGCTCCCAGGGGAGCGGCCGTCGGCCGCTCCCCTGGGAGCCACTTGGCGAGCTGCGGCCCGCCCCCGACGGTCACGGCAGGCGGTGATCGCCGACCTCTGCGATGCGGTCATGCGCCAGATGCGCCATCAACCCATCGCGAAACTGAGCTAGCGAGCGAGTCCGAGCATGTTCTGGGAAGGGGTGGCACAGGATGTCGTCGCCGATCTGCTGAGTGCGGCAGCACTCGGTTCGTTGACGGTCGCTGCAGCGTACTGGCGGTTCTCCGGTCACTTTGACCGGTTGCGCCAGTTCCTGCACCCAGCCTTGCCAACCAGCCAGGTAGTGGTGGCAGCCGGACCGGACTTGGAGACGACGGCGCCGCAGCTAAACGAGCAATCCCCATTTCGATCGCCTATCACGCCTGCTGAACGCGACCGCCTGGTCGATTTCTACCAACGCGTGAGCCGCACCACCACCTGGAACGGCCGTGTGGTGCGACTCGACCGGCTGGAGCCGACGCTCGAGCTCTCTGTGGTCGAGTTCTGGGATCTTGTCGCGACCAACCTCACTGCCTATTTCGCGAGCACAAGTGTGCTGTCACTACCGGCGAGCATCTCGGCTATGTACCAATGGGTGCGCCTCCGGCAACTCATCAACAAGGTCGTCAGCGCCGCGCGGCCGACCAGACGGCATCTGCCGTCGGCGGCTGAACTCCTCGCCAACTCGCATCTGGCGAACGTCGCCGGTGTAGCCGTCTTGGTGAGCGATCCGAGCAACCGTTGCCTTATCACCCAGCACCAGCGCAACCGCATAACCGCACGCGACGCGTGGTTCCCAACTGCCATCGGTACCGTCGAGGCCGCCGACCTGGACTCACAGGATCCCTTCCGCCATGCTGCGTTGCGGATCTTGGATCATTATGCCCATCTCACGCCCGCGAGCCTCACTCTTCAAGCCGTCGTACTTCCGGATCGCAACCTGCAGCCCTACTTCTGTTTTTCCGCCATCGTGGATCGCGCATTTGAGGAACTCGTTCCCGATCTTGCTCCAATGCGTGGCCAGCCTCCGGCCTCTGGCCTAGCCGCGAACGCAGCAGGCTACAAGCTGTTGGACATCGCCGATCCTGGCACGATCGTACGGTTCTGTCGAACGCCCCAGCAGAGCCAGACCGCCGCATACCTCCTCTGGCAAGCCTCCAGTGCAGTCGTCGGCGAAGACGCCCTGCTCAGGGCATGGCGTCACCGATTTCTGCGTGCCTTGGACCCACGACGGGTTTTGCTCCGGCGAGTCCACAGCGGCAGAGTTTGACCGCGAGCGCGCGTGGCCTAATTTTCGAGCGGCGTCCACACCGGAGCCGGAAGCGGGGGTAAGGCGTGGTGAACGCCATACCTCAGCGACCTCGATGACATCGGGCTTCGCTTGCGCAGCACCCCTGATCCGCCGGGTGAGGCGTAGGCGTCGATCACGCCCTCACGCCGTGCACGTGACCGCGTGATCGACGCCTTCCCAGCCAGAGTCCTCGTAGCGACGAGTGAAATTGACGACTGTGCCCGGCGGAAGCTGGGCGGCGTCCAGCCGGACGCCGTGCATGCCCAAACCGAGGGGCTGCGAGGAGTGTTCATCAACGTCCTGCCAACCGTTCCAGCCGAGGTGGAGCGTGAACGGCCGCTGCTCTTCGATGACGAGCGACCGAGCTCGGGGCAGCATGTCGAAGGGAACCTCGGACCGCCAGAACCAGGTGGGAGCGGCAGGACGTGCGCCTGCGTAGCGTTGCCAGAGGCAGTCGAGCAGCTCAAGCGGGCGTCGACGATCCTGGGCGACAAGGAGCTTGAGGAACTCTGCGTGAGCCCAAACAAGCGGCATTGCGCTGCCGGTCGGCTTGCCGGGTTCGAGCCCCAGGCTGGAAATAGGAGCCGCGTCCCATACCTGCTCGGGTAGAAGACCTGAGCGCCCAGTCATGCAGGTCATAGCTTGCAGATAGGGCTTGGGGTCCTCTCCGGCGAGAAGCGCCAGATGACCACGCTCGCCAACTAGCAACGGCCATCCGCGGCCAATCCCCGTACCGTCGTACGCGCTTCCGTCGGCGTCCTCGCCATATCCGTCGTCGTTGTAGCGGTGGTACACGGGGCCGCAAGGCGTCTCGGCCCGCAGCAGCCCGTCAGCGACCTTCAGAGTGTCGAGGATCCGGGCGTCGCTTGCCGAGCGCAGACCGAGGCGCGCCAGATAGATGAACTCCATCCCGACCATGGCCTCTGCAGCCAGGTTGATGCCGGACGTGTTGCGCACCTCGACTCGGCCTCGGAGACCGCCGGCAGAGGCCTGTGGGCCGATCCGCACGTAATATCCCTCGACTCCGAACCGCTGGCAGAGCTCGGTGCCCGACACATAGGTCCATTCCTCGATCCGTTCGTTCCAGCAGTCGGCGAGTTCCAGCGCATACCTGGCGTCGCGCCCCTGCAGCCAAGGGAACGCGGCCACGAGCGCTGCGACCTCGACCGCCAGTGTGAAGGGGCTCGATCCCGGGTTCTCCTCCCAGCGGTCCTGTTGGCTGACCGGTCCTCTTTGCGCCAGAAAAGCGGCGGCGCGGGCAACCATCTGTGCTGTTTCGGCCGTCTCGCCAGCACCGAGCTCGCGGAGCTTCGCCGCGAGCAGGATCGGAAATCCCGCCTCGTCGAGTTGTACGCCGGTCCAGAACGCCCTGCCATCAGGGAAAAAGTTCTGGTACCAGCCGCCGTCCGGCCGCTGCGTGGCGGTAAGGTAGGCGAGGATCCGGCTTGCATCTTGGACGGCACCGGCCGCGAGCAGGCCGAAGGCAGCCTCTACTGCGTCGCGGGTCCACACCAGGTGGTAGCCCCCGGGATCATTGTGGATGTTTCCCCAGGGGACAGACAGGCTCGCGACCACGGCGCCAGGGAACGTGGAGTCCTCGTGGACACGAAGGACCGTCGCCGAGAGTAAGGCCTCACGGGCAACCTCTGGTGTGGACTCCGGCAGGGTCAGGTGCTCGGCCCAATCCCGCCAGCCCTCGACGAACCGTTCGCGAATCTTGGGGTAGCCATCGGCGATGCTCGACGCGGCGAGCGTGCGAGCACCTTCTGGCGTCTGTGCGAAGCCCAAGGCCAGCACACCAGATACGGCGTTCAGCTCTCCCATCAATGCGACGTTGCCGGGGCCAGCGCGGTCGAAGGCGTAGGTCATCTGCCCGTGAGCCGAGAAATCCTGCCAGCCGTCAGATGCGCCGACGTAGCCGGCGCTCGCGCGCGAGAAGCCGGCCTCGGCAAGCAGACAGAGGCTACCTTGGTCGCTCTGCGCGAACAACCCGTCGGCAACCCAGGCGGTGTTGTTCCACCCGCTCGTCCCGAGGTGTGGCGCAACGAGCGGATAGAGGAGGACCTCATCGCCTTCGAGCCGGTAGGAGATGAGAAGGACATCACGCGAAGGGTCGAGTAGCACCTCAAACGCCAGGCGGTACCGCTCGCCCTCGTGAACGACCTGCGGCAGCGGGATCGTGATATCGGGAGTCGTCAGGCTGTAGCGATCGGCGCGCTTGACCTCGATCCAGGAGCCCGCGTCGGCGACGATGAAACCGAGGTCGCGAATCTGCGGTTGGCCCGTGGTTGGCCAGTACACCTCGTTGACGATGCCGTAGCCGAGCGTTGCCCAGAGACGGGCTCGACCGACCGCGCGCGTGACGGCGTCCTTCGCGCTTGACGTCCACGTGGGAGCGATGCCGGGAGCACCGAAGGCGTCCTTCATTCCCGGTTGTCCCAGTCTTCATGCACCAGCCTACGGCCGCACGGTCGCAGCAAGTCCGATGGCGGCAAGGTGCGTTGCCCGACATGGCATCCGCTTTGGTCAGGAAGCATGGCGTGATGCTCAGCGCTGGTCATAAGATGGCGATCTGATCAATCTGGATACCAAGATACCGGGCGATCCAGTGAGCGATCATCTCCCTGTTGGCGTCCGGAGGCGTGACGTCGAGACAGTGGCGCTGGGAACCAGCGGCCGAGACGCGGTCGCCAAACTGATCGCGTCCGGCTTGCCCAGAGGCGGAGACCTTCTCGGTGTCGTCACTCACCCAGACGATTTTAATGACGTCGTCGATGAGGTTGGCGCAGTCCTCGACGACGGTCGGGGCGAATTCCCATGTTGTCGATTGCTTGGCGACATGGAAGTCCTTGGGGGCTCGGATGTACCACTGCGCGTCTGGGTAGATCCAGACATCGAGGGAGACTGAGCGCAGCAGTGTGCCGATGAGCAGGGCCCGGCCACCTGGCCAAACCGCATGGTCGGACCGGATTCTTTGATGAGGATGGCCACGTCGATGTTCCCAGGATCGGAGAAGTCGATGACCAGCTCGTCGGCGCCGCTCGGCCAGAGCCCATTCGTGTCAAGGTCGCCGCGCAAGGCGACGAACGTCTCGGTCTTCAAGGTCGGGCTCACCCCAGGGCCCTCCAGATGCGCGTCGTAGCGACCCCGCACCACATAGGCCGAGTCGATGGGCTGTAGTGCCACGAACACTTTGCGTTGCTCGTCTCTGCGGGAACTGTCCGGCGGCGACGCCGGCGGCTCCATGGCAATCAAGCCGAGCACTTGGAAGAGGTCGGTCACGATCATGTGCCGATACGCTCCGGTGCCATCGTAGAAGTCGGCCTGCCCATCGATCGAGAGCATCTCAGGCACGCCGGTCTGTACATACGCCATGCGCTCGCGGTTCCAGATCGGTCCAAAGAGCCCGTGGCCAGCGCGAAAGGCGAGCAGGTCGTCGACCGACTCCTTGCCCAAGAAGTGGTGGATCGCGAAGAAGAGCGACTCCTCAAACGCATCCTACGTCGTCCCTTGGGCTGGCACGGCGCCTAACTCGCTGACGACCTCGCGGACGTGACGGCGAAAGCCGTCACCTGAGAAGGCGATTGCCGCTGGCGCTGAGCCAATGATCCGGTAGTGCGCGGAGAGCAGGCCACTCGCCGCGAGCCGGTACAAGCCAGGCAGCAGCATGCGCTTCGCCAGGCGACCGGTGGCTCCAAACAGGATGATCACTTGATCCGCAGGCCAGACGGCTGCTGTCATCGGGTGCGCGCCCTTCAGGTCAAGGTGCTTGCTTTGCCGCCAGACGACGCGCCCCCACTCGTGGATCCGGATGCCACTATGTGGTGAACGCAGCAGCCGAACCGATGGGTCGCCACCACCCTGGTGACGCAGTTCCCCGGTACGATGGCGAGGAGGGCTGGCCGCCCGGCGGCCAGCCCTCCTGAGCCGTCAAGATCTTGGAGCCAACCCATGGATGTGGACATAGCAGCAGAAGACAATGCTGTAGCCGAGGCCGCGGCAGACTTGGTAAAAGACGGGATGTGGGTCGGTTTGGGGACCGGATCGACAGTCGCCCATCTGCTCCCTGCGATCGCCCGCCGCAAGCGCTCGATTCGGTGTGTGGCGACCTCGCCACATACCGAGGACATCGCACGGAGCCTGGGCATCGACGTCGAAGCGTTCGAGCACCTCGACCATCTCGACCTCGCGATCGACGGGGCAGACCAGATCGCGCCTGATGGGTGGCTCATGAAAGGCGGCGGCGCTGCGCACACCCGAGAGAAGCTGGTGGCGATCACCGCCGAGCGCTTTGTCGTGATCGCCGACTCGACAAAGCGCGTCGAGCGTTTAGGTGGTCCGGTCCCTGTCGAGTTGCTCGGCTTCGGGCTCGCCTCGACGTTGCGCCGCCTTGGTGATGTCACGCTGCGCGACGTTCCGGAGAGCCCCGACGGCGGGGTTATCGCCGACGTGCACTGCGTGCTCGATGACCCGGCCTCCGTGGCGGCGTGGCTCTCGGGCACCCCAGGGGTGGTCGAGCACGGGCTCTTTCCCCCCGAGATGGTCACGATGGCGCTCGTCGGCCGTGGCACGGAGGTCGAGACACTCACGTTCACGCCCCGTTGAGCGCCGCGGCGCCGTCGGCGATGACCACAGGCTCTTGTCTTTAACCGCCCCCGCCGGGATCGCGTCATCGCCACGCTACAGGAGGACGAGCGCGACGAGGCGGGCGGCGACCCCAAGCACCGGGTCGCCGGGCACGAGCTAAACGCTGTGCCCATCAGCACCAAGCATGCCGACTTGCGTAGAGGCGTCCGTTGGCATCATGAGCCTGCTTGCTTGAGGTTTCGATAGCGACGGATCAGCGCGTTCGTCGATGAGTCGTGGCCAAGAGGGGGCTCCTCTGCGGCTTGGAGCTCGGGAACGATCGCCTTGGCGAGCACCTTGCCGAGCTCGACCCCCCACTGATCGAACGAGTCGATCCCCCAGATCACGCCTTGCGTGAACACCGAGTGCTCGTAAAGGGCGACGAGGCTACCGAGCACGCGCGGTGTGAGGAGGTCCGCGAGCAGCACCGACGTTGGACGATTGCCCTCCATGACCTTGTGGGCGACGACCGCTTCAGGGATGCCCTCGGCCTCCACCTCCTCTCGGGTACGGCCGAAGGCAAGCGCTTCGGCCTGGGCGAAGACATTGGAGGTCAAGATGTCGTGGTGCTCTGCGAGCGGGTTGAGCGGGCGGGCGAAGGCGATCAGGTCCACGGGCACCAGGCGCGTCCCCTGGTGCAGCAGCTGGTAGAAGCTGTGCTGGCCGTTCGTGCCCGGCTCCCCCCAGTAGATGGCCCCCGTGTCGTAGTCAACGGGGAGACCATCCACGGTAACGTGCTTGCCATTGGACTCCATGGTGAGCTGCTGAAGATAGGCTGGGAAGCGCTTCAGATACTGGTCGTAGGGGATCACCGCCTGGCTCTGGGCGCCGAAGAAGTTCGCGTACCACACCGCGAGCAGGCCCATGATCACCGGGAGGTTCTGCGCCAAGGGCGCCGTGGCGAAGTGCTCGTCCATGTCGCGGAAGCCGGCCAGGAGCTCATCGAAGCGCTCGGGGCCGATCGCGAGCATGGTGGACAGCCCAATAGCGGAGTCCATGGAGTAGCGGCCCCCGACCCAGTCCCAGAAGCCGAACATGTTCTTCGTGTCGATCCCGAAGTCGGCGACGCCGTCGGCGTTCGTCGACACCGCAACGAAGTGCTTGGCGACTGCCGCGTCGTCACCGAGGCGCTCCACGAGCCATCTGCGTGCCGAGGTGGCGTTGGTGAGCGTCTCCAGGGTGGTGAACGTCTTCGAGCACACGACAAACAGCGTCTCCTCAGCGGAGAGGTCCCGCGTCGCCTCCACGAGATCGGTCGAGTCGACGTTGGAGACGAAGCGAAACGTCATGTCGCGCCTCGAGTAATGGCGCAGAGCCTCATAGGCCATGACCGGACCGAGGTCCGATCCGCCGATCCCGATGTTGATCACGTTCCGGATCGGCTTGCCGGTGTGCCCGAGCCACGCGCCCGAGCGGACCTTAGTGGCAAAGGCCGCCATTCTGTCGAGGACGTCGTGGACCTCGGTGGCCACGTCGGCCCCGTCGACCGTGAGACGAGTGCCCCGTGGCATCCGCAACGCCACATGGAGCACCGCGCGGTCTTCAGAGACGTTGATGTGCGTACCGGCGAACATCGCGTCACGACGCTCGGCAAGATTGCGTCCCTCGGCCAGGCGGACCAGAAGCTGCATCGTCTCGTCGGTCACCCGGTGCTTCGAGTAGTCGAGGTAGATGCCTGCGGCCTCGGCGCACAGCCGCTCCCCGCGCCGCTCGTCCTCGGCGAACAGGTCCCTCAGGTGCCGGGTGGCCATCGTGGCATGGTGGCGCGCAAGCGCCTGCCAGGCGGCGCTTGCGCGAAGAGCTGAGTCGGTCATAACCGGTCTCCGGTTTCTCGTCGGTTGAAGACGCTCATCGGGTAAGCGAGGCGCTCTGGGCGTCGATCCGCGTAAGCAGGTCGTGCCAGTCTGCGACGAAGGCGGCGGTGCCGTCGACTTGAAGCTTGCCTGCCAGCGAGCCAAGGTCGACACCTGCCCGGGAGAAGCGGGCCAGCCACTCCTCCACGTCACCACCGTCTGCAGGGAGTGGTTCTCCCACTTCGCCGTGGTCGACAAATGCCTCGATGGTCGGGCCGGGCATGGTGTTGATGGTGAGTGGCGCTGCCAACCCATGCACGTAGAGCGTGTCGGACGCTTCCGGGTCCTTGGTCGCGGTACTCGCCCACAGCACGCGCTGGGGTCGGGCACCGGCGTTCGCGAGCGCCTGGAATCGCTCGGCATCGAGGACCTGGCGGTAGGAGCGGTAGACGTCGAGGCCGACGCTCAGCCCCAAGTGATTTCTCAGCTCGACTGGGACGACTGAAGCCACCGCCACGTCCCAGCGGGAGATGAACACCGAGGCTACCGAGCCGACCGCCGGATCAAGGCCGGAGGCGATACGGCGCTCTATCCCGCGCAGGTAGGCGTCGGCAGCGGCGCGGTAGTGGCCGGCGGAGAACAACAGCGTCACGTTCACCGCGATCCCCTCGGCGATGCAGGTCTCAATGGCGACGAGACCTTCGATGGTACCGGGGATCTTGATCATGAGATTCGGGCGAGCAACCTTTTCATGCAGCGATCTGGCAGCCGCGAGGGTCGCCTCAGTATCGTGCGCGAGCAGCGGCGAGACCTCAAGCGACACCCACCCGTCGAGGCCTTCGGTGCGCTCGTGCACACTCAGGAACAGGTCCGCGGCCCGGCGGATGTCTTCGGTCGCCAGCTCAAAAAACAGCTGCTCACCGGCGACTCCTTTCCCTGCCAGGGTACGGATCGCATCGTCGTAGTCGCCCGAGGCGATCGCCTTGTCGAAGATCGACGGGTTCGATGTGAGCCCTGTCACTGCGTACTGGTCGATGTAGCGGGCGATCGCACCCGAATCAAGGAGGGAGCGGGTGATGTTGTCGAGCCAGAGACTCTGGCCGAGATCTTGAAGCGCTTGGGTTGGTCTCATTGGTGTTCCTTAGCGCGTTGCACGCATCGTCGGGCGGCGTCGGCCACCTTATCGGGGGTGAAGCCGAACTTGGTCATGAGGCTCTTGAGTGGTGCGGAAGCTCCGAAGGTGTGCATGCCCACTACCTCGCCACCGTCGCCGACGTAACGGTCCCATCCTAGGGTCGAGGCCTCTTCGACCGCGACCCGCGCCCGCACCTGCGGCGGGATGACCTGGTGTCGGTAGCTTTCGTCCTGGCGGTCGAAGAGCTCGGAGCAAGGCATGCTAACTACGCGTGCCGCGACCCCTTCGGCGGCGAGCGTCTCGCGTGCGGCGAGCGCGAGCTGGACTTCCGAGCCGGTCGCGAGCAGCACCACGTCGGGCTCGCCGCCGCCATCCGCGAGGACGTACGCGCCCCGCACAACCCCCTCAGCTCCTGCGTAGATGGAGCGGTCGAGAGTCGGGAGCGCCTGGCGGGAGAGCACGACCACCGCTGGCTCGTGACGAAGCCCGCCGATCACCCTCCAGGTCTCCACTACCTCGTTCGCGTCCGCAGGACGGAAGACGAGCAACCCCGGCACCGCCCGGAGCGAGACGAGCTGCTCGACAGGCTGGTGTGTGGGGCCGTCCTCGCCAAGACCGATCGAGTCGTGGGTAAAGACGTGAACAACCGGCAGCTCCATGAGCGCAGAGAGCCGGATCGCGCCACGGGCGTAGTCCGAGAAGATGAGGAAGGTCGACCAGAACGGCCGCAGCTTGCACAGCGCCAGCCCATTGATGATCGCTGCCGCCGCGTGTTCGCGGATCCCGAAGTGCAGGTTCCGCCCCTGCCAGCTGGCCCGTTGGATGTCGCCGAAGTCCACGAGCGTAGTCTTGGTCGAGGGCGACAGGTCTGCCGAACCACCGATCATCCAGGGAACCTGTCCGGCCATCGCGTTCAGGACATAGCCCGAAGAGTCCCGAGTCGCCATCCCCTTCTCATCTGGAGAGAACGGTGGTAGCGAGGCCTCCCATCCCCTGGGCAACTCTCGGCGCTGCATCAGGTCGATCTCGTTCGCCAGACCCGAATAAGCGTCGCGGTAGCGGGACATCATCGCATCCCACGCGGCGTGTAAGTCCGAGCCGCGAGCACCGATCCCGGAGGCGAACGCTTCGTAGACACCGTCGGGCACGAAGAACTCGACGTCGGCCGGGAGCCCGAGGAACTCTTTGGTCAGCCGCACGCCTTCTGGGCCAAGCGGCTCGCCGTGGGCACTCGGGGAGTTCTCCACCGGAGAGCCGTAGCCGATATGGCTGTGGACCACCACCAAGGTGGGGCGCTCGCTCTCCTCTTTGAAGCAGTGCAGCGCCCGGGAGACTGCGTCCAGGTCGTTGACATTCGCCACCACCGTCACATTCCAGCCGTAGGCGAGAAAACGCGCCGCGACGTCCTCGGTGAAGGCGATGTCAGTGTGGCCCTCGATCGTCACCCGGTTCGAGTCGTAGATCCAGCACAGGTTGGAGAGCCCGAGATGGCCTGCAAGTGACGCCGCCTCCGAGGAGATTCCCTCCATCATGCAGCCGTCGCCGGCCAGGGCGTAGACATCGAAGTCAAAGACCGAGAAGCCCTCACGGTTATAACGCTCCGCCAGCCACCGCTGGGCGATGGCCATCCCGACCGAGGTGGCAAGACCCTGGCCGAGAGGGCCCGTGGTGGCCTCCACGCCGCTCGTCCAGTGGTACTCAGGATGCCCCGGACAGCGCGAGCCGAGCTGGCGGAAGGACTGAAGGTCCGCCATTGTAACCGCAGGGCGCCCGAGCACCTCATAGTCTGTGTCGACAGCCTGGACCTTTGCCAGATGCAAGAGCGACCACAGCAACGTCGAGGCATGGCCCTCGGAGAGCACGAAGCGGTCCCGGTTCGTCCAGATCGGATCCGCCGGATCGAATCGCAAGAGCCGTTGCCACAACACGTACGCGACCGGTGCGACGCCCATCGGGGTGCCAGGATGCCCGGAGTCAGCCTTCTCGACCGCATCGATGCACAGCCCCCGAATGGTGTTCACACACCTTATGTCGATATCCGCGTCTTCGATGCGCATCAGTCCTCCTCAGTGGTGGACATCTAGATCGGCGTTCTGGCTGCCGATGGCCGTTAGCTGCGGCACATTCACGTGATCGAAGCGGCGTAGATCTCGGCGATCGAGCGCTTGAGCGCCTTGGTGAACTCCTCATCGCTCATGGTGACACTGAGGCCCTCGGTGAGCCCACGGGAGAAGCTCGCGATCATGCCGTGGTTGCGCGCCAGACGCTTGGTCGCCTCCTTATGACTGTAGCCCCCGGAGAGCGCCGCGACCCGCAGCACGTTCGCGTGCCCCATCAGCGGGGCGTAAAGATCGTCATGTTCGGGCAGGGTCAGTTTCAAGATGACGTGCTCGGCTGAGCCCAGTCCGTCGAGACGACGAGCGAGCCCATCTCGGAGAAGCGTCTCCGCAGCTTCCTTCTCGGGGCTCGTGATGTCTACCTCGGGCTCGAGGATCGGGACCAAGCCGGCGGCGGAGATCTGCCGGGCGACTGCAAACTGCTGGTCGAGCACCGCCGCGATGCCCGAGGGGTTCGCCAGATGGATGAACGAGCGCATCTTGGTGCCGAAGACGCCCTTGCGCACACCCTTGGCCAAGAGGGCGTCGAGGTCAGGCATGGGGTTCATGCACCGTGCCCCATCAGCTTCCTTCGCGAGGCCCTTGTCGACCTTCAGGAACGGCACCACCTGTTTTCTCGTCCAGACGTACTGCGCAGAGCCAACCCCTTCGATGTCACGGTCGATCGTGTCCTCGAAGAGGATCGTAGCGAGGATCCGATCGCCTGAAAAGCTCTGGTTCGTAATGATCCGGGTTCGCATCTCGTGCATGAGCTCGAACATCTCGTCGTCGTCGACGTATTTCTCATGAGGGATGCCGTAGCGGGCTAGCGCACTCGGCGTGCTGCCACCGCTCTGGTCGAGCGCGGCAATGAACCCGGTCGCACTCGCCATCTGCTCAAACTGCTCGTGGCTCATGTGGTGAGCTCCTTTAGCTCATAGCAACGCTAGTGGATGCTAGCTCCCAATCCCATCGCCTGCTCCATGCAGACTCGATGGCCACGAAGCGTGTCACAACGAAGATCGCTCCTCCCCCGAGCACGCCGTCGATGTCAGGCTCCGCAAAGAAGGAATCGGCGTTCTCAGGGCCAACCGAGCCGCCATGCCCGTGACCGGACCAGACCCGAGCCCGCACAAAACTGCAGCAACCTGGCTGACGACGACGTGGTCGATCGCGCCACGCACGCGCGATTTGCATCTTCCACTGACCCGATATGAGCAGCCTGCAGGCTGCTGGCGAACTCTCGACTCGGTGCTGGTCCTCGTGACCGTGATCAGAGGCCAAGCGCATCGGCCGCCAACTCGCGCCGATCCAATCGCCGCATGAATCAAAAGGTGAGGATATCCCAACCGGCCTGCAGGCGAGCGGCGACCTCAACCCCACCCTTCACCGTATCGGCTTCGAACCTCTGGTCCTCGGTCAGCCCAAGGCTCTGCAGGGAGACCTCACACACCGCGACCTGCACTCCCGCCTCGCGCAGGGCGGTGAGTTCCTGGTCAAACTGCGGCGAGTTCTTTTGGTTCGCGCGCAAGATCTCCACCCCTGGGCCGAGCAGAAGCAGCTCAACGGGCATCTGGCGGGTCTTGCGCACCATTAGCGTCATCTGCAACACCGAGTTGGCCCTGACGAAAGACTCCTTGCCCGTCGTGAGCACTACTAGAGTCGACTGCTTAGCAGCTTCCATATCGTGTCCCCTTCGTTCTTGTTCTCGTATGATTCGCTCGCGGTTCGCGCGGCACTACCGCGAGGGTGACCGTCGCGCTGTCGTGACAGAGGTGACTGGTCACAGCGCCACCAGCGACTGCGCTGCGGTGTAGGCAGCGACCGCGACGAGAAGCCAAACGAACCAGCGCGTTAGCTTGGCCGCTGGCACCCGTCCAGCGATCCGGGCTCCGAGGAGCACGCCGATGATTCCCGCCACGGTGAACGGCAACGCAATGCGCCAGTCTACGCCACCGCTCGACAGCCGGAACACAAGACCCTCAGCCGAGCTGATCGCGATGACGAGCAACGAGGTGCCGACAGCGATCGGCATCTCGTAGCCGAGCGCGAGCACAAGCGCCGGCACGATCACGAAGCCACCGCCGACACCGAAGAACCCGGTCAGAAAGCCAACCGCCGTTCCCGCCACGGCCACTCGCAGCACCGTGTCCATCGTGACTCGTCCGTGCGCCGGCGAAGCGCTGCTGGATGCCATCTGTACCACTTGCACAGGATCGCTGACGGACGCCGTAGCCAAACTCGTCGATGCGCTGTGGTTGTCCGGGTGACCTGTAGACGACGAGACCGACGCATCACCCGACGACCTGGCGGAGCCAGTGGCCCGGAGATCGGCTCCCTGCTGTTTGGCATGGCATGGGATCTCGGCGTGGTGCCGGTGCATCCGCCACGCGGCAACCAAGATAAGCCCAGAGAAGGCAAGGAGCAGGACGTCACCGGGAATGTCCCGGCTGAGCGCGGAACCGAGGAACGAACCGCCGATCCCCACGAGGCCGAAGCCGAGACCCGCCCACAGACGTACCCTGCCAGCCCGAAGGTGGCCCCCCATGCCGACGAGCGCAGTGCTCCCGACCACAACAAGCGACGTTGTCGTCGCCGCGTGCGCCGCCTGACCTGCCCCGTAGACGAGAGCTGGCACAGCGAGGATTGAGCCTCCGCCACCGAGGGAGCCAAGTGAGAGTCCGATCAGGAACCCAAGCGGTGCCGACGCGCCGATGCGTCCCAAGCTGATCACGGTGGCATAGGGCACCTTCATGGGAGACGCAGGCTCAAGCGTCGCGTCATCGTCAGCTCACTTGCTTACCCTCTAGGGCCCGTTCAGCCGCGGTGGGCACGCCCAGGTGGTGAAGGATCACGCTCGACGGGCACCAGCCAACGGTAGCATCCATGACCAGGTTGGCGCCGACAAAGCCAGTGAGCAGCCTCCAGCGCCCCGACCGCTCACGGCCAAGCGTAAGCGTGGCGAGCACCACCACACCAGCCATCAGACTGACCACCCGCTCGATCGTCCACCCCTGCGGCTTGGGCATGTCGAACATTCCCGTCTGCAGCGACCTCGCACGGTCGCCCTGCGATACAGGTTG
>JBMFHK010000020.1:0-30167 GCA_049976865.1 Solirubrobacteraceae bacterium
TAGGGTTGTCAGCACTTGTGGTGATCATAGGGAATTACTTTGAAGCATTTTTTGCCACATCGACAAGCGATGACAGCCAGGTCCGTAGCGGCTTGGAGGTCGGTAGCTCCCCGAAGCGAACGATCTGCCGTGGCCGCAGCGCGACGGCCAGCTGCGGGTCGCGTAGCAGCAGGTCAAAGTGCGCGACGGCGGCCGGTCCGCTGCGAGCGCCGGACAACGGGTCAGCGAGCAACGGCACGGCGCCTCTGGCGGCGACCTGTGCGAGCCGTGCCCCCAGCGACCTGTCGGGGCCCAGCTCGCCGACTATCCAGACGGCTCCCTGCGGATCGGGGATCCAGTCTGCCAGGGTCACCGTGCCACGCATTGCGTGCTCCGATACCCATGGCCGCCCATCGGTGCGTCCTCCGCCGCCAGGCTCTTCCGGTAGTTCGCCGTCAAAAACCAGCGGCTCGCGCAGCGCCAGGTTGATGTGCACCGGTCCGGTCCGGCCGGCAGCGACGGAGGTGAGGTAGGCGCGGCAGGCGGTGGCGCGCGTCCAGCGCAGCAGCTCCGGAGTGGCTTCAGGCACCCCGAACTCACAGAACCAGCGAACCGCGTCACCATAGATCTTGATCTGGTCGACCGTTTGCCCGGCGCCAACATCACGCAGTTCAGGAGGCCGGTCGGCCGTGATCACGATCAGCGGCAGTCCTGCCTGGTCGGCTTCAAGCACCGCTGGAGCCAGATTGGCTGCCGCGGTACCGGAGGTGCACGTCACCAGCGCCGGCCTGCCTGTGGCGCGGGCGACTCCCAGCGCGAAGAACCCTGAGTCGCGCTCGTCAATGTGCGACCAGGCGTGCAGACGCGACTCGCGGGCGATGCCCAGCACGACAGGCGTGTTGCGCGAGCCTGGTGAGGTGCACGCGTGCTGCATGCCGCACCTGACCAGTTCATCGAGCATTGCGCGGATCACCAGATGGCTGTCAACGGGGTTTGCGGTCATCATGCTCCTATGGACGATTCCCCGGCGCTCGTCTTCCTGCATGGCTTCACCAACAGCGGTGAGAGCTGGCGCCCGGTGATTTCGGCTCTTCCCCAACGGTACAGGGTGGTCGCTCTGGACATCCGCGGCCACGGCAGCGCCTGGCCGCGTACGGAGGTGACACTGGCGGCTGTGCTGGGGGACATCGCCAGCGTGGACTTCGACCGTTTCACGCTGGTCGGCTACTCGCAGGGCGGCCGGATCGCGCTTCACGCAGCTTTGGCGCTGCCGCGGCGCATCCAGGCGCTCGTCCTGATTGGCGCAAGCCCCGGCATCGCCGAGCCCAGGGAGCGTGAGCGCCGGCGTGAGGCAGATGAGCGGCTGGCCGACCGTATCGAGCATCTGACCATCGAGCAGTTCGCGGCTGAGTGGGCGCAGACACCCGTTTTGCGGGGCGTGCCAGCGGATGTGGCGCGCGCCGCACATACCGACCGCCTGCGCAGCTCCACCGCTGGCCTGGCCGCGGCACTACGTGGTCTTGGTACAGGCGCTCTGCCACCACTCTGGGATCGGCTCGCTGAACTCGCGATGCCCGTGACCCTGATCGCCGGCGAGTGGGATGCCAAGTTCCAGGCAGTTGCCGAACAGATGGCCGCGCGCATCCCGCAGGCTCGCCTGCAGGTCGTGGCGCAGGCCGGTCATGCCGTGCACCTTGAGCAGCCTGGCGCAGTGGCGGCGCAGATCCGCGCGACGTTGTCCGGCTAGTCGGCATGGACGTGAGGGGGCTGACCCTCGCGTGTTACCGGTTCGCGGGTTAGCTGCTCGGGTGTTAGAGGCCTGTTTGGCCAGGGCCACATGCGATCGTCTTGCCGGAGTGCTCCTGCGGGGTCTGCCGGCACCACGGGCATATCACCAAGACCGGGCGCCGTCACGCCCGTCGCAAACCCCGTCGCACCCGTCTGCAAGCGAGATCAAATGCACAAACTGGCACCGCGCAAAGCCAGTTTGCTCACAGACCCGTGGGTTTTCGACATCAGATGCACAAATCGGCTTTCAGGCGTGCAGTTTGCGCATTCTGACTCCCTCGCACACCCTTGACATCGGCGTCCGTCTCAGGAGCGTAAAAGCAGCGGGGCGGAGGCGAGCGCTCGACCATCGGCGCTCACCCATCGGCGCTGGCCCTCAGCACAGGCCCTCAGCACAGGCAGGTCTTGCAGCAGCCGCGCGCCGGCCGGCTCACCCGCCCATCTCAGCGGGCCGGTACCAGTCGATGAGGCCATCACCCAGTCCGGTTCCGGCGGGAGCGCTCATCATGCCCTGCTCGGGGCGCAGCGGTGTTTGCCAGGCAAAGTGATCCAGCGTGGCCAGCCCGCAATGCCGGTCGGGCCCGAGCGCGATCGCAACCTGCAGCGCGGCGGCGATCCCCAGCAGGCCATCGAGCGTGGAGGCGAGGTACACCTGATAGCCGGCCGCACGCGCAGCACCGGCAGCCGCCAGCACGCCGGTGATACCCCCGTTGCCGGATATCTTCAGACAGACTGCGGCGCAGCCGCGTTGCAGGTACGCGTTTGGATCGTCGCGGCCGCTCTCATCCAGCGCGATGGTGACATCGGGAAGGTGGCTGGCAAGGGAGGCGTTGGCTTGATATCCACGCACAGGCTCCTCAAAGAGCTCTATCCCGAACCGGGTGAGATCGCGGATCCGCTCGGGGGCCTCAGACTCCGTCCACACGCCGTTGGCGTCAACACGCACCAGCATCCTGGGACCAGCAGCGGCACGCACGGCCGCCAGCCGGCCCTCATCCTCGTCGGTGCCGACCTTCACTTTGATGGCGTGAAAACCGGCCTGCTCTGCAGCGGCCGCCTCCCGCGCCGCGGCGCTTGCGCCGAGGGCGCCAATCGTTGCGTTGACCGGGATTCGACCCCCGGCGTGGCCTCCGAGCAGCTGCCAGACCGGCTTGGCGGCACGTTTGCCGGCCAGGTCCCACAACGCCAGATCGATCGCGGCGAGCGCCTGGGGGAGTGGGTCGGCTTGGGCGCAGGCGGCAAGCTGATCCTCCTGCGTAAGCCCGTCCGCGGTGGCCAGCACGTCCGCGTAACGCGCCAGAGCAGCCAGGGTGCGCTGCACGGAAACACCGTCGTAGCTAACCAGGGGCGCTGCTTCACCATGGCCGCAGGCGCCGTCAGAGGCGGTGAGTTCCACCACCACCAGCGGGCGCAAGGCCGGCTCCGCGCCGTGGGTGGCAGGCCGTAGCGGCCGGAACGGCACCTGAATCTGGCGCCAGCTCAGCCTCATCGGCTGAGCAGCAGCCCGGCTGAGAGCAGCACGCAGAAGGCAAGCTGCAGCTGTCCGGTCAAAGCCAGCGCACGGTTCAGTGACGGCCCGTCGACGTGGCTGCGCACGATCCAGGCGACCCGCACACCAAGCGGCAGTGTCAGCCAGCAGAGCAGCAGCCAGGCTGACAGCGGCCCGAACAGCCAGCCTGCAAGCGCCAGCGGATACGAGCCATAGATCATCGCTGCATACAGCGCGCGTGTGCGTCCACGCCCGAGTCTCACAGCCAAAGTGCGCTTGTTGGCGCGGCGGTCAGTTTCGATGTCACGCAGGTTGTTGACCACCAACAGCGCCGCTGCGATCAGACCCACCGGCACCGACAGGGCCAGAGACTCCCAGCTGAAATCGCGCATCTGGACAAAGTACGAGCCTGCGACAGCCGCGACCCCGAAAAACAAGAACACGAACAGTTCACCAAGACCCTCGTAACCGTAAGGACGGGGGCCACCTGTGTAGAGCAGGCCGGCGAGGATCGACGCAACTCCGATCAGCAGCAGCTGCCAGCCGGCCACCGCAACGAGATAGACGCCGCACAGCACGGCCAGGGTGAACGTGAGGTAGGTAGCGGTCAGCACCTGCCGTGGCGGGACCAGGCCGCCGGCGGTGACCCGGACCGGACCGAGACGCTCTTCCGTGTCGGCGCCCCGGCGGGCGTCTGAGTAGTCGTTGGAGAGGTTCGTGCCAACCTGGATCAGAATCGAGCCGAGCAGTGCCGCGGCGAACCGCAGCGGATGAAAGACGTGCAGAAAACCGGCCAGGGCCGTGCCGACCAGTACCGGTGCGACGCCGGCGGGCAGCGTCTTGGGTCTGGCGGCCATCATCCAGATCTGCAGACCGGAAGGGCGCGAGGGCGCATCCGGCGGCGTGCTCAGCGCCATCCCGCTGGTCATGCTCGGCGCGGGAACCTGTTGAACTCGGGAGAGCGCTTCTCCAGATAGGCCTGTCGGCCCTCAGCCGCCTCGTCACTCATGTAGAAGAGCAGGTTTGCGTCGTGGGCGAGTTGCTGAATCCCCGCCAGACCGTCCTCATCGGCGTTGAAGCTGGCCTTCAGCAGACGCAGGCTGAACGGTGAGAGCTCGAGCATCTCGCGGCACCAGCGGACGGTCTCCTCCTCCAGTTGCGCCAGCGGAACGACCGCGTTGACCAGGCCCATCGCCAGCGCCTCCTGGGCGTCGTACTGACGGCACAAAAACCAGATCTCCTTGGCCTTCTTGGGGCCGACCAGGCGTGAAAGCAGACTTGCCCCGTAACCACCGTCGAAGGAGCCGACACGCGGTCCGGTCTGGCCAAAGCGCGCGTTGTCAGCAGCGATGGTCAGATCGCAGACGACGTGCAGAACATGCCCGCCGCCGACGGCATATCCGGCGACCATCGCCACCACCGGCTTAGGCAGACGGCGGATCTGCAGGTGCAGATCCGTGACATGGAAACGGCCGGTGGCTTCCTGATGGCCTGCCTGCGCCGGATCGGCACCGGACACGTAGCCGCCGCGACTGCCGCGCACGCGTTGATCACCGCCGCTGCAGAACGCCTGGGACCCCTCACCGGTCAGAACGATAACCCCGACAGAAGCATCTTCGCGGGCGCGGTCAAACGCGTCCATCATCTCCACGACGGTCTCCGGACGGAAGGCGTTGCGCACCTCAGGCCGGTTGATCGTGATCTTTGCGATCCCCGCAGCCTCACCCTCTCCGAGCTCATAGCGTATGTCCTGGTAGTTGGCGCCAGGTTGCCAGTTCACTGTCATGCTCACGGGAGACTACCGTTTTGCGCATGTACGACTGGCTTGATCGCGCAGCGCTTCGCCGGCCGGAGCGGCTGGCAATTGAAGTTCCCGGTGAAGGCAGCCTGACCTACGAGCAGCTGCGCACGGATGCCAACAGGCAGGCTGACGTGCTGCACCGTGCCGGCGTCGCGCCATCCACGACCTGCGCCCTGGAGTACGAGGGGGGCCTGGAGTTTGCCGCCAGGCTGCATGGGACCCTGGCCGTTGGCGCCGCGGCAGTTCCCATCGATGCGCGCCTGAGCCAGCCCGAACAGGCCCGGCGTCGCCTTCTGCTTGGCCTTCCCTATCCGGATGTTGCGACCGTGATGTTCACCTCAGGCACGACGTCCGTTCCCAAGCCAGTGCACCTGACGCTCGCCAACTGGCAGGCAAACGCGGTTGGATCTGCGCTTGCGCTGGGGCTTGACCAAAATGAGCGCTGGCTGTGCCCGATGCCGCTGGCCCATGTTGGAGGCATGTCAATCCTGCTGCGTTCCACCCTGTATGCGACGACGGTGGTCCTGCACCCCCGCTATCAAACGGAGGCGGTTCTGGAAGAGCTGATGCGTCCGAACCGCGCGATGACTCTGGTATCGCTCGTGCCGACGATGCTCGCCCGTCTGCTGGACGCAGGGCTGCAAGATCCGCCGACGCTGCGCTGGGTCCTGCTTGGCGGCGGCCCCACGCCCGCGCCACTGCTGGCCAGAGCTGCCGCGGCGGGCGTGCCGGTCGCACCAACCTACGGGATGACCGAGGGCTGCTCTCAGATCGCGACCTTTGGAGTCCCGTTGCATGGCGTCGAGCTCAGACTCGACGACGGTGAGATAGTGGTGCGTGGTCCGAACGTGGCCGCCAACTGCCTGGATCCGGACGGCTGGCTTCACACCGGCGATCTGGGTGCCCTCGACCAGCGTGGGCGTCTGAAGATCATCGGTCGCAGCGCCGACACGATCGTCTCCGGTGGGGAGAACGTCGCACCGGTCGAGGTTGAGGAAGCCCTGATGGAACACGGCGCCGTTGCAGATGCCGGGGTGTTCGCACGGGCTGATCCGCAGTGGGGGGAGCGGGTTGTGGCGAAGGTGGTCCTGCGGGCAGGCGGGCGCGTCACCCCGCAGGAGCTCGAGCGGTTTCTGGCGGGGCGACTGGCCCGTTTCAAAGTGCCCAAGGAGATTGAGTACGCCCAGGAGTTGCCCCGGACGGTTTCAGGCAAGCTGCTGCGCCGGGAGCTGCGTTGAAGGCAGGCTGCAGCGGCGCAAGCTACGCTGAGGCCGAATGACTGTGGAGGAAACTGAGGCGCTGCGTGAACGGCTGCTGGCCGGGTGGGACCAGGCTGCGGCTGGCTGGGGCAGACAGGCCGACAGGATGAATCACGACGCTCTGCCGGTATCGCGCTGGATGCTCGATCACACTGGTCCGCTGCCAGGTGACACGGTGCTGGAGTTGGGGGCGGGGTCTGGCGATACGGGCCTGATGGCTGCCGCTGAGCTCGGCCTGGGCGGGACGGTGATCATCAGCGACGCATCCGTTGCGATGCTTGAGATTCCCAGGGAAAAGGCGGCCGCAGCCAAGCTTGGCAACGTGGAGTTCCGTCAGCTGCAGCTTGAGTGGATAGATCTGCCGACCGCGTCGGTTGACGTTGTCCTGTGCCGCTGGGCGATCATGCTGACCTTGGACCCCGGTACGGCGCTGCGAGAGTGTCGCCGAGTGCTGCGTCCCGGCGGGCGGCTGGCTGTTGCGGTGTGGGACAGCACACAGGCAAACCCCTGGGCGAGCCTCGTGACCAACGCCGTGCGAGATCTGGGCTACGCCAAACCGCGGCCGGTCCACGGGCCAGGGCTGTTTTCGCTTTCCGACGCCGAGGCTCTGCAGAATCTGCTGGCTGACGCCGGCTTTTTGGACATCACGCTTGACCGGATCGGATTGCAGCGGGTCTACCGTGACGTGGTCGACTGGCTGGGGGAGACGCGTGACCTTTCCATCCCGTTTCAAGCCCTCTGGCGCCGGCTGGATGACGACGCGCGCCGCAAACTCCGGGAGCTGCTGATAGAGCGTGGCGGCGCGCACCGGCAAGCCGACGGCACGCTTGTGTTTCCGGCCAGCTGCATAGTCCTCGCAGCTGGCGCGTGAACCTGCTGGGCGATGGCTTGCAGCACTTTCCCGGCGCCAGCCGCAAGCGCACACTGACGCGCATGTGCAAGCGTTCGCTGCTACTCGTGGCGTTGTTGGCCGTTATCAGCGCTCAGCCGGCCGGCGCAAACGTCATCCACGCGTCGATCTTGGGTGGGACTGGGCGGACTGAGCGCCTGCAGAGCGGTGCGCAGAACGGGACAAGCCCGTCCGGCGGCGCGCAGACCAGTGTCAGCACCTCTGGCAATCCGCCCACGGGTGGTGTCGGTCTGGGCGGTGGCGCGGCCAATACGGTGGGGGCACCGGCAGCTGGTGCGCAGCCGACCCTGCAGCGTGTCACGGCCAGCCAGATCGCACTGATCGCCCGCCAGAACGGTGTCCCGGCACTGTTGGCGGAGGCGGTTGCCTGGCAGGAGAGTGGCTGGAACAACGATGAGGTGTCATCGAGGGGCGCGGTCGGAGTTATGCAGATCACTACTGCGACCTGGTGCTGGGTGAACGAGTACCTGACCCCCGGCGATCCGTTGAACGCCCGCTCGGCCGTCGACAACATCCGCGCCGGCGTGCTGCTGTTGCGTGAGCTATTGCATCTCACCGGCAGGACGCGACTGGCGATCGCCGCCTATTTCCAGGGCCTGACGTCCATCCAACGCCACGGCCTCTTTAGTGCCACCAAGCGCTATGTCGCCAACGTGCTGGCGATTGAGCGCAAGCTGGCGCGTTGAGCACCCGCGCGCGATCCCCGCGCGCGATCGTCAGCCGCCGAGCCGGGCGCCGTTCAGCTGAGCAACGGCTCGCTGAGAGGCTCAAGCTCTGGCCGGTGTGAGAGTCCTCTCCTGTAGCCTGGCATCCATGTTCTACGACAACGACGCTGATCTCCACCTGCTCGACGGCAAGACCGTCGCAATCATCGGATACGGCTCACAGGGCCATGCCCATGCCAACAATCTCAAAGACTCTGGGATAAATGTCGTTGTCGGCTTGCGCCCTGACTCAGCGAGCGTCGCAAAGGCGCAAGAGCACGGACTGCGAGTCACCGACCCTGCCAGTGCCGCAGCTGAAGGTGACGTGGTGATGCTGCTGGCGCCCGACGAGGTGCACGACCAGGTCTGGCAGGCCGGTGTTGGCGAGGGTGTGGAGCCCGGCAACCTGCTGATGTTCGGACATGGCTTCTCGATCCACTACGGCACCATCACGCCGCCGCCCGACGTGGATGTGGCGCTTGTTGCCCCCAAAGGGCCCGGCCATCTGGTACGCCGCCAGTTTCTGGAGGGTTCCGGAGTACCAGGGTTGGTCGCCGTTCATCAAAACGTCACGGGCAGTGCGCAGGCGTTGGCCCTCGCCTACGCCAAGGGCATCGGTTGCACGCGAGCGGGCGTGTTTGAAACCACGTTCCGCGAGGAGACCGAAACCGATCTCTTCGGCGAGCAGGCTGTTCTGTGCGGTGGTGTCAGCGAACTGGTGCGCGCCGGCTTCGAAACCCTGGTTGATGCGGGATACAACCCGCAGATGGCCTACTTCGAGTGTTTGCACGAGCTTAAGCTGATCGTCGATCTGATGTATGAGAAGGGCATTTCCGGCATGCGCTACTCGGTCTCCAACACCGCGGAGTATGGTGACCTGACCCGGGGCAAACGAGTCATCGGCGAGCCGACGCGGGCGGCCATGAAGGAGATCCTTGGTGAGATCCAGTCGGGCGAGTTTGCCCGCGAGTGGATCGCCGAGAACCACGCCGGCCAAGAGAACTTCAAACGCATGCGAGAGGAGCAGGCCGGGCACCAGGTGGAGCTTGTGGGCAAGGACCTGCGCTCACAGATGGCCTGGATCGACACCTCCTTCCACGAATAGGCGTTCACCTGCCGCGCCCCGCTGGACGCGGCAGGTCTGTATCGTTGAGGCCGGCCGTCGTCAATGGCGCAATCAACGTGGTCACCACGGGGCGACGGCTTACCATGATGCCGAGCGCCTGGGCGCTTTATCACGTCTCCGTGGACCACTGAAACGATCGCAGGAGCGAAAGTGCCCGACACGCCGCTGACCATCCCTGAGAACCTAAAACCCCGTGACGGACGCTTCGGCTCCGGTCCGTCGCGCATACGCCCCGAACAGCTGGCCGCGCTGGCCGGTTCAGGGACATCGGTGATGGGCACCTCGCATCGCCAGGCGCCCGTGAGGCGGCTTGTAGGGCGTGTGCGGGCCGGCCTGCGTGATCTGTTCAGCTTGCCCGACGGTTACGAGGTGGTCCTTGGCAATGGCGGTGCAACAGCCTTCTGGGACGCGGCGAGCGCCGGCCTTGTGCGCGAGCGCGCTTTGCACCTCAGCTACGGTGAGTTCTCCGCCAAGTTCGCCTCCGCGACCAGCAAGGCGCCGTTTTTAGCTGACTCGGTGGTCATCAGCGCGCAACCGGGTGATGCACCTGACCCTGCCGCGGCCGCGCAGCACGGGGTCGACGTAATGGCCTGGGCCCACAACGAAACCTCAACCGGTGTGATGGTGCCGGTGCAACGGCCCGCAGGCCTGGACGCGGACACTCTGGTGGTCATTGACGCAACCTCAGCGGCCGGCGGCCTGCCGGTCCGGATCACTGACGCGGACGTTTATTACTTCTCACCACAGAAGGGTTTTGCGTCCGACGGTGGGCTGTGGATCGCCGTCTGCAGCCCGGCGGCGCTGGAGCGGATCGCCCAGGTCCAGGCCGACCGTCCGAGTGTTGGTCCCACCCGCTGGGTGCCGGACTTTCTGTCATTGACGACAGCTCTTGAGAACTCGCGCAAAGACCAGACCTACAACACTCCGGCGGTCGCGACGCTGTTCATGCTGGCCGACCAGATCGACTGGATGCTGGCCGGCGGCGGTCTGGAGGCGATGGTGGCACGCACCACCCGGTCAAGCTCGCTGCTCTACGGTTGGGCACAGGCACAAGCGGTGACAACCCCGTATGTGGGCGATCCCGCCAAACGGTCGCTGGTGGTCGGCACCATCGATTTCAGTGAGGACGTCGACGCCGCGGCAATTGCCGCCACGCTGCGTGCCAACGGCATCGTTGATGTCGAGCCGTACCGAAAACTGGGTCGAAACCAGCTGCGCGTGGCGATGTTCCCCGCCACGGACCCTGCCGATGTGCAGGCGCTCACCGCCTGCATCGATTACATCCTGGAGCAGAACTGATGACCAAGGTCCTTGTTGCAGAGAAGGTCGGCGCCTCCGGCATCGAGTTGCTCAAAAGCCACTTTGATGTCGAGCTCGGGTTCGACTGGGATCGCGAGCAGGTTAAGGCGCGCCTGGGCGATTTTGACGGCGTGCTGATTCGCTCCGCCACGAAGTTCGACGCCGAGCTGCTTGCCGCAGGCACAAAGCTCAAGGTGATTGGCCGAGCGGGTGTTGGCGTGGACAACGTCGACGTGGGGGAGGCAAGCAGGCGTGGCATTGTGGTAGCCAACGCGCCGCTGTCAAACGTGGTCACCGCCGCCGAACACACTATGGCGATGCTTTTGGCGCTGGCCCGTAACCTGCCGCAGGCGCACGCATCACTGCTTGCGGGACGCTGGGACCGCTCGAAGTACTCAGGCGTCGAGGTTTATGAGAAGACACTCGGAATCATCGGCTTTGGGCGGATCGGCCAGCTGGTCGCCGAGCGTGCGCGAGGGTTCGGTATAAGGATCGTCGCGTACGATCCGGTGGTGAGTCTTGAGCGCTGCCGTGAGCTTGGTGTGGAGAAAGCTGCCAGCGCAGACGATGTCTACGCCGTGGCTGATTTTCTCACCCTGCATCTGCCCAAGACCGCGGAAACCATCGGATGGCTGAACACCGAGGTTCTCAACAAGTGCAAGGACGGCGTGCGCGTGCTGAACGTTGCACGCGGCCCCCTTGTGGTCGAGGCCGACCTGCAGGCCGCGCTGGACAGCGGCAAGGTTGCCGGGGCGGCGCTGGATGTCTTTGCCAGTGAGCCGGTAACCGAGCACCCGCTGTTTGGCTATCCAAACGTGATCGTGACACCACACCTTGGCGCCTCCACCGCCGAAGCCAACGACCGCGCCGGCTTCCAGGCCGCACAGCAGATCGTCGCAGCGCTGACCGGCGCATCGGTTATCACCGCCGTCAACATCCCCTCCATCCCGGAGGAGGATGTTGAGGTGCTCACCCCGTTTCTGCCGCTCGCCCGGGCGCTCGGCAGGATCGCGGCCTCGCTGGCCGACGCGGCGGGTGCCGCGGTGGACGGGGTGAGCGCCGAATTTCTCGGCGGGATCGGGGCCAGGGATACACGGCTGCTGGCGCTAAACGTGCTGGTGGGGGTGCTCGCCGCTCAGGGTGCCGAGGATCTCAACGAGGTCAACGCGCCGGCCCTTGCCAAGCAGCGGGGCATCACCATGGAAGAGTCCAAGCAGACGGTCGCCGATGACTATCGTGACCTGATCCGTGTCACGGTCAAAAGCGGTGCGCATGTTGAGAGCGTGTCGGGTGCTGTGATCGGTAACCATCACCGCCCGCACCTGCTCGAGGCCTGGGACCAGCGCTTCCAGATTCAGCTTGAGGACCATGTGACGATGTTCCGTTACACCGACCGGCCGGGCATGCTGGGCCGAGTCGGTACGCGCTTCGGTCAAGACAGCATCAACATCATCTCCTCCGTGGTCGGGCGTGAGTCCGACGGCAGCGATGAGCGTCTGGCCACCATCGTTCTCACAACCGACGTGGCGGTTCCCGCTCCCCTGGTTGCTGAGATCGCTGCCAGCGACGGTTTTGAGCTCGGAGCGTCGGTGACGCTCTGAGAGTTGTGGGAGGGCCCGCCCGCCAGGCGGGCGGGCCCTCCCACACAGTCGCAAACGCGTAGGGCCGCCAGGCACGGTAGTCTTAGCCGCGATGGCAGTCACGCTCGCCAACCTTCTTCTCCTCCCCCTTCGGGGGGAATAGCGCGTCGGCGGCCGCAGGTAGCCGCAAACTCACAGGCCCGAGAAGAAGCATGACGAGAGCAAAGGAGCAGTCGCGATGGCGCGACCCAAAGACCCAAACCAGGTAATCATCTTTGACACCACCCTGCGTGACGGCGAGCAGTCGCCGGGCATCTCGCTGAACGCGCAGGAGAAGCTGGAGATCGCCCAGCAGCTCGCCCGGCTGCAGGTCGACGTGATTGAGGCCGGCTTCCCAATCAGTTCACCCGGTGATTTTGAAGCGGTACAGGGGATCGCTCGCGCCGTGCAGGGTCCGGTGATCGCGGGCCTGGCCCGCGCCTTCCCTGGCGATATCGACAGGGCGTGGGAAGCTCTGCGGGACGCCCAGCGGCCGCGGATCCACACGTTCATCTCGACTTCTGACATCCACATCGAGTATCAGATGCAGAACACCCGCGAGGACGTGCGCGGCATGGCTCGCGCTGCTGTTGCCCACGCGCGGTCGCTGTGCGAGGACGTTGAGTTCTCGCCGATGGACGCCACTCGGTCGGAACCGGAGTTCACGGCGGAGATCCTGCAGATCGCCATTGATGAGGGCGCCACGACCATCAACATCCCCGACACGGTCGGTTACGCAATGCCTGATGAGTACGCGGCGTTCCTGACGCGGCTGTATGAGCTTGTTCCGGCGCTGCGTGACGTTGTCCTGTCCGTGCATTGCCACGACGATTTGGGGATGGCCGTTGCAAACTCGCTGGCCGGGCTGAGGGCTGGCGCGCGTCAAGTCGAGTGCGCCGTCAACGGGATCGGCGAGCGTGCCGGTAACGCGGCGCTGGAGGAGATACTGATGCTGCTGGCGACCCGGACCGCCGATCATGGGCTGCACTGCTCAGCGGTCACCAAGGAGATCGCCAGGACCTCCCGCGTGGTCTCACGGCTGACCGGCTATCCGGTTGCGCCCAACAAGGCGATCATCGGCCGCAACGCGTTTGCGCACGAGTCTGGCATCCACCAGGACGGCGTGCTGAAAAACCGTGCCACCTTCGAGATCATGGATGCGACCACGGTGGGGCTTGCCTCCAGCCAGCTGGTTTTGGGAAAGCACTCCGGCCGCCACGCGCTGGCTCAGGCACTGGCCGATCTGGGCATTGAGGTCAGCGGCCAGGCGCTCAATCAGGCGTTCAAGCGCTTCAAGGAGATCGCCGACAAGAAAAAGCAGGTTACGGCGATGGACCTGGAAGCGCTGCTCACCGACGAGCTGCGCGCCCAGGCGCAGAGCGCCTATACGCTTGAGTGGTTTGACGTGGAGTCATCCACCCGGCGTCCACCGCACGCGCACGTGGGCCTGGTCGGGCCGGCCGGTGAGCAGCTGGAGGGATCCTTTGGCGGCGATGGTCCGATCGACGCGATCTTCCATGCGATCAATGTTGCGACTGGCGTTGAGGCGGCGCTGAGTGAGTTCCACATCGGTGCGGTGACCGGCGGGCAAGACGCGTTGGGGGAGACATCGGTGGTGTTGGAGGTGGACGGCGCCTCCGGGTCCGGCCAGGCGGTTTCCACTGACATTGTGGAGGCGGCGGCGCGCGCATATGTGCGTGCCTTGTCAGCCGCGGTCAGACGCCGTGACGCCCGGACAGACGCCTCGCTCACGGCCACGCCGTAGCAGCCGCCCAAGCCATACGGGCGTATGTGATAACGTACGCCCGTATGGAATCGGTCCGAGCCGATGTCGCCGAGCTCAACGCGCCGGGGCCGGAGATCCTGGGTGCGCGCGTGCGGGCCCTACGGGAAGCTATGAACCTGTCCTTGCGCGATTTGGCGCAGAGGTCGGGCGTCAGCGCGCCGATGCTCAGCCAGGTTGAACGGGGCGAAACCTCACCGACCCTGCAGACCGCCGCGCGCATCGCCTCCGGCCTTCAGTTGCGGCTCTCTCAGCTGTTGCGCCTGGATGAGGACGGCGCGGTCAGCGTAGTGCGCCCTGACCAGCGGCGCAAGGGGCCGGCCACTGACACCGGTCACAGCTATGAGATCCTCACGCCGCCTGGACCTGGTCAGCGCGCCGAGCTTTCCAAGCACGTGCTGGAGCCCGGTGGGGCCACGGGCCGGCCGGGTGATCGACCCATGCACGAGCCTGGTAGCCGTGAGACGGCGCTGGTTGAGCGCGGCACTGTCAACCTGGTCTGCGATGGACAGAGCTTTGAGCTTGCGACGGGTGACTGCGTGACCTTTGACGCGGATTTGCCGCATCACTTTGAAAACCCTGGAGAAGAGGACGCGGTATTGCTCGCGGTGGTGAGCGCCGGCCTGAGGAGGAGCTGATGGCACAGAGCCTGTTTGACAAGATCTGGGAGCGCCACGAGGTTGCGCCCGGGCTGCTCTACATCGACCTGCACCTGGTGCACGAGGTGACCAGCCCACAGGCGTTTGACGGCCTGCGCATGAACGGGCGCAAGGTGCGGCGTCCGGATCGTACCCTGGCCACCGCGGATCACAACACGCCAACTGACGGCACGAGCGCCGCAGCCCTGATCAAGGACGAGCTCTCGCGCGTCCAGGTCCAGACGCTTGAGGCAAACGCGGCCGAGTTTGGCATCCCGATCTATTCGCTGGGCTCAGAGCACCAGGGGATCGTGCATGTGATCGGCCCGGAGCTGGGTGTCACCCAGCCCGGCATGACGATCGTCTGCGGGGACTCCCACACCGCCACTCACGGCGCCTTTGGCGCGCTTGCGTTCGGGATCGGCACAAGCGAGGTGGAGCACGTGCTTGCCACGCAGTGTCTGGTGGCGCACAAGCCCAAATCGATGCGCATCAACTACACCGGCGAGCTCGGCTACGGCGTCACCGCCAAGGACCTGATCCTCTACACGATCGGGCAGATGGGTGTGGCCGGCGCCACCGGCTACGTCGTCGAGTACGCCGGCCCCGCGATCGAGCAGCTCTCGATGGAGGGCCGCATGACCGTCTGCAACATGACGATCGAGGGCGGCGGTCGTGCCGGCATGGTCGCACCCGACCAGACGACCTTTGACTACGTGATCGGCCGTCCCGGCGCGCCCGCATCCGTACCCGAGGACTGGCGCCAGCTGCGCAGCGACGAGGGCGCCCACTTCGACCGCGAGCTCACGATCGATTGCGCCCAGATCAGCCCGATGGTCACCTGGGGCACCAACCCCGGCATGGTCGTCGGCGTCAGCGACACCGTGCCGATGCCGGCCGGCGAGCAGGACCAGCGCGCGCTTGAATACATGGGCCTGAGCGGTGGCACGCCGATCGAAGGGATCAAGCTCGACCGCGTGTTCATCGGCTCGTGCACCAACTCGCGCATCGGCGATCTGCGCGCCGCCGCCGAGGTCGCGGCCGGCCACAGGGTCGCAGACGGCGTCTATGCGATGGTCGTGCCCGGCTCGGTGCAGGTCAAGGAGCAGGCCGAGGCCGAGGGCCTTGATGATGTCTTCCGCGCCGCCGGGTTTGACTGGCGCGCCGCGGGCTGCTCCATGTGCCTTGGCATGAACCCGGATGTCGCCGCCCCGGGTGAGCGCGTCGCATCGACCTCCAACCGCAACTTCGAGGGCCGCCAGGGACGCGGCGCCCGCACCCACCTGGTCTCACCGCAGATGGCGGCGGCGGCGGCGATCGAGGGGCACTTCGTTGACATCCGCAACTACCCGCGCGAGCGCGCCGGCGTCGCATAGCGCAGAGAGGCCTTCACATGAAAGCGATCGAGACGATCACCGGGCCGGTGTCGGTGCTGATGCGGGACGACATCGACACCGACCAGATCATGCCCAAGCAGTTCCTCAAGCGGGTGCAGCGCACCGGCTTCGGTGAGTTCCTCTTCTACGACTGGGCCAAGGCGCCCGGCTGGGAGCTGCCGCACAACCCGATCCTCGTCAGCGGCCGCAACTTCGGCTGCGGCTCAAGCCGCGAGCACGCCCCCTGGGGCCTTGAGGACTACGGCTTTCAGGCGATCATCGCCGAGAGCTTCGCCGACATCTTCTACTCCAACTGCACAAAGATCGGCCTTTTGCCGGTCCCGCTGCCAGCGGACGCCTGCCAGGCGATCGCCCAGGCGGGCAGCGCCCAGGTCGACCTCGCCGCCCAGGAGGTCCGCTGGGACGGCGGCAGCGCTCGCTTCGAGATCGACCCCGAGATCAAGCACCGGCTGCTGGGCGGCCTTGACGACGTCGGCATGACGCTGCAGCAGGACGACGCGATCGCAGCCTACGAGGCCACGCGCGAGCGGCCGGGGCCGGTGACAACGGCCCTATGAGCGCTGAGCCCGGGGCCACCGGCCAGCGGGCCGGTGGCCCCGCTGCAGGCGCGAGACTGGGATGCCGCGACCTACGACCACGTCTCCGGTGTCCAGGAGGTAGGGCGCGCGAGCAGCTTGAGTGCCTGAGCCTGGAAGGCGATGAGCCGGTCGACGTGATCTTCTCAAACGCGACCTTCCACTGGATCAGCGACCACGCGAAGCTCTTCCGGGCGCTGGCCGGGGCGCTTACGCCCGACGCTGCTGGCTGATGCGCACTCCTTCGTCGCTACCGTGTGTCTGGTGCGCCACCTTGACCTGCTGCCCGATGATCTGCACGAGCCCTTCATCCGTGTCGTGCTCACGCGTACCGGGCTGCCGCTGACGCTTGATTACGTGCGTTTGAACATGGTTGCCCGCCGGACGGGGGAGAGGCGGTGACGCCTGCGCTCCAGGTGCGTGACCTCGTCAAGCGCTACGCGGGCGGCTTTGAGGCGCTGAAGGGGGTCTCGCTGGAGATCGACGACGGCGAGTTCTTCGGCCTGCTCGGGCCGAACGGGGCTGGCAAGTCCACGATGATCCACTGCATCACCGGGCTTGCGCGGCCAACCTCGGGCAGAGTGGAGGTGTTCGGCCACGATGCTGTGAACAACTATCGTCAGGCGCGAGAGGCGGTGGCGCTCGCACCTCAGGAGATCAACCTCGACATCTTCCTCACCCTCGAGGAGACGCTGGATCTGCATGGCGGCTACTTCGGCATGAGCCGCGCTGACCGTCGCGCGCGTACCGCCGAGCTGCTTGAGGCCTTCTCGCTCACGGAGAAGCGCCACCAGCGCACGCGCAACCTGTCGGGCGGCATGAAACGGCGCCTCACGCTGGCGCGCGCACTGATGCACCGCCCACGGCTCTTGATCCTCGACGAGCCCACCGCCGGCGTGGACATCGAGCTGCGCCTGGAGCTCTGGCAGTACATCGAGAAGATCAACAACGAGGGCACGAGCATCATGCTCACCACCCACTACCTGGAGGAGGCTGAACGCCTATGTGACCGCATCGCGTTCATCAACCATGGCCAGATCGCGGCGCAGGGCACGATCCCGCAGCTGACCGAACGCTACGGTGTGGGCACGCTGGAGGACGCTTATCTGGAGCTTGTCGGCCGTCAGGAGCTATCGCGTTCCCCAGCGCAGGAGCGCCCTCAAGCACAGGAGGTTTCGCGGTGAGCGTTGAGCGGATGAGCGCCTCACAGATCAGGATGGTCTCGCTGGTCCGCCGAGAGGTGAACCGTTTCATGAAGATCAAACGCCAGACGATCGGTGGCCCGCTGCTTGAAACATTTCTTTACATCTCGGTGTTCGGTGCCGCGCTCGGTACGCGCATCCACTCGATCGACGGCTACCGATACATAGTGTTTGTGATCCCGGGTCTGATCATGATGGCCTGGGCGCTGAACTCGTTCGCCAACAACTCATCATCAGTGCTCCAGCAGAAGTTCACGCGCGCGATAGATGACCAGCTCGCCTCGCCTGCGAGTCCGGCACAGCTACTGTGGGGCTTCACGCTGGGCGGTTTCATCCGTGGGTTCATAGTGTCGGCTCTAACATTTGCCGTCGCCTCTGTGCTGCTGTCACTGCCGGTGGCACACCCGCTTGTGCTGATCCCGTCGCTTGTGGTGGTCGGTCTCTTCTTTTCGGTCGCCGGCGTCTTGGTGGGCGTGCGCGCCGAGCAGTTTGACGATGTTGCCCTCTACCAGACGTTCGTGCTGCAGCCGCTGATCTTTCTGGGCGGCGTGTTCTACGGGGCTTCTCTTTTGCCCCAGCCATGGCAGACGTTGACCCAGTTCAACCCGGTCTATTACATGATCGCGCTGGTGCGCTACGGCTTCATCGGCTACCGGACCGCCAACCTCAGCCTGGCGTTCGTGTTTCTGGCGCTGGTGACCGCAGCGCTGTTCGGGTATGCGTACTCAGTCTTTCGCCGGGGACGCTACCTGCGCAGCTAGCCACCTGCCGGGCGTCACCGCTGCCGTCGGTGTGCGCGGCGCCTGCGATTAACGCCGCAGGCCTGGTGGACATCGCCTGCGGTTGACCGCCGCCGATCAGCCGCGCCGGGTGACGGAGCGGTTTTCGCTAGCGTGCGTCACATGGCTTCCAAGATCATCTTGCTGCCCGGCGACGGGATCGGCCCTGAAATCATGGCTTCGACACTGGAGTTGTTGAACGCCATAGGCGTGGACTTTGACTACGAAGAGCATCTCTTCGGTGGCGCGTCGATCGACGCGCACGGTGTTGCTTTGACCGACGCGACACTGGAGGCATGCCGCGCTGCCGACGCCGTCCTTTTGGCTGCGGTCGGCGGTCCGCAGTGGGACACCACGGACCCTGCCAAGCCGCGTCCCGAGCAGGGCCTGCTGGGCTTGCGCAAGGGGCTGGGCCTGTTCGCGAACCTGCGGCCGGTGCGTCCGCTCCCGGCGCTCTACGATGCCAGCCCGCTCAAGCGTGAGGTGATTGCCGGCACCGATCTTCTGGTCGTGCGGGAGCTCACGGGTGGGATCTACTTTGGCGAGAAGACACGCACAGCGCAGTCAGCCTCGGATGTCTGCGCATACTCGCGTGAGGAGATCGAGCGAATCGCGCACGTGGCTTTTGCGGCTGCGCGGCGCAAGGTCACCAGCGTTGACAAGGCGAACGTGATTGAGACCAGCCGGCTGTGGCGAGAGGTGGTCCGCGACGTGCATGCAGCCTACCCGACCGTTGAGCTTGAGCACATACTGGTTGACAACGCCGCGATGCAGCTGGTGACGAACCCATCAGCGTTTGACGTGATCCTCACCGAGAACATGTTCGGCGACATCTTGAGCGACGAGGCGGCGACTCTGACGGGCTCGATCGGCATGCTGCCAAGCGCGTCACTGGGTGACCCCGGCCACCCTGGCGTGTTTGAGCCGGTACATGGCTCCGCGCCGGACATCGCCGGCACGGGCCAGGCCAACCCGATTGCGCTGTTTCTATCCGCAGCGATGATGCTGCGCCACGGACTGGCGCTCGAGGAGCAGGCAGCGGCGATAGAATCAGCAGTTGATCGTGCGCTGGAAGCTGGGCTGCGCACACGCGACCTGGGAGGCCACTCGGACCTTCGCGAAGCCACTAGGGTCGTTCTTTCCAACCTCTAAGGAGCAACACGTGCAACAGGCTGACCTCATCTGGCATAACGGCGAACTCGTTGCCTGGGAGGACGCGAAGGTGCACGTACTGGCGCACGGGTTGCACTACGGAACCGGCGTGTTTGAGGGCGTCCGAGCGTATGACACGGACGCCGGCCCGGCAATCTTCCGTCATCAGGATCACATCGAGCGGCTGATTCGCTCAGCCGCCCTGTATTACATGCCGTTGCCTTACAGTGCCGAGCAGATCCGCGAAGCCACGCATGAACTGCTGATCGCCAACGGGCTGCGTGAGTGCTACATCCGGCCGCTCGCCTTCCGCGGCTACGGCGTCATGGGCCTTTACCCGATGGAGGCGCCGGTGGAAGTCGTGATCGCAGCGTGGCCCTGGGGTGCCTACCTTGGTGATGAGTCCGTAGCCACCGGCATCCGCGCCAAGATCTCAAGCTGGCGTCGCCTGCCCGGCGACTCGTTTGCGCCGGAAGCAAAGTCGACCGGCACCTACCTCAACAGTGTGCTTGCCAAGATCGAGGTTGCCAACGCTGGCTATGAGGAAGCGATCCTGCTGGATCCGCAGGGCTTTGTCTGCGAGGGCAGCGGTGAGAACCTCTTTGTCGTCAAGGACGGCAAGCTGGTCACGCCAACGCTCGCTTCCGGCGCGCTTGACGGAATCACACGGCGGTCCCTGCTGCAGATAGCGGCCGACCAGGGTTACGAGGTCACCGAGCGGCAGGTGACGCGCGGCGAGCTCTACCTGGCTGATGAGGTGTTCATGACCGGCACCGCCGCGGAGCTCGTGCCGTTGCGTGAGATTGACGACCACAAGATCGGAGACGGGACGCGCGGCCCGGTGACCGCCGAACTGCAGAGCATCTTCTTTGACGCGCTGCACGGGCGAGAGCCGCGCTACAACGACTGGTGTGATGTCGTTGCGGTTCCCGCCGCTGCCTCCTGAAATGGCTGAGATCCAGATCTATGACACCACCCTGCGCGACGGCATGCAGGGTGAGGGCATGTCCCTGTCTGCACATGAGAAGCTGCGTCTGGCCCACCGCCTTGACAGCCTCGGCGTAGATCTAATTGAGGCAGGCTTTCCAAGCTCCAACCCCAAGGAGCTTGAACTCTTTGCCCTGCTCGCCAACGAGCGTTTCGAGCATGCACAGGTGGCGGCTTTTGGGATGACCCGCAGGCGTGATGTACGCGCCGCAGACGACCCTGCGCTGCAGATTCTGGCCGACAGCTTCGTCCCGGTCTGCACGATCGTCGGCAAGACGTGGAGCTTGCACCTGGAGAAGGTTGTCAGGGTTGATCCCGCCGAGAACCTGCGCATGATCGCCGAATCGGTGGGCTTTCTGGTAGCGGCAGGCAAGCGCGTGGTATATGACGCCGAGCACTTCTTTGACGCCTACGTCGAGGACCATGAATATGCGCTGGCGTGTGTGCGCGCCGCCGCGCAAGCGGGCGCGGAGACAATCGCCTGCTGTGACACCAACGGTGGCATGCTGCCCGATGCGGTCGGTGAGGCCGTTGGAGCGGTCGTGGCAGCGCTTGGCGGCACTGACATTCGCGTCGCGATCCACTGCCACGATGACAGCGGCTGCGCGGTTGCCAATTCACTTGCAGCGGTCAAGGCGGGTGCCACCCAGGTTCAGGGGACCCAGAACGGCTACGGTGAACGCTGCGGCAACGCGAACCTGACCACTCTGATCCCGACCCTGCAACTGAAGCTCGGCTACGAGTGCGTGACAGCCGAGCAGCTACAGCAACTGACGGCCAGTGCGCACTATTTTGACGAGCTTCTGAACTTCACACCCGACCCCAATCAGCCCTATGTGGGACGCAACGCGTTTGCCCACAAGGGAGGCATGCATGTCGCCGGTGTCAACGCGGACCCAGCCACGTTCGAGCACATCGATCCCGCGCTGGTCGGCAACCGACGCGAGTTGTTGATATCTGAGCTCTCTGGCAAGGGCACCGTCCATGCGCGCGCCGGGGCGCTTGGCATCACGCTTGACGATGTGACGGCCGCGCGTGTGGTGGAAGAGATCAAACAGCGCGAGCATGACGGCTACCACTATGAGGCCGCGGACGGCTCGTTTGAGCTTCTGCTGCGCCGGGCGAGCGGTGAGTACACGCCGCTTTTCACACTGGAGAGCTGGCGGGTCAGCGCCGAGAAGCGAGCTGACGGGCGCGTCGAGACAGAGGCGACCATCAAACTCTGGGTGGACGGTGAACGCCACCTCTTCACCGCCGAGGGTAACGGGCCGATCAGCGCGTTGGACCATGCGCTGCGCGGCGCGCTCACCCGCGCCTACCCGGAACTCGATCAGATCAAGCTCGTGAACTTCAAGGTCAGGATCCTTGACGGCACCAAGGCCACCGACGCGATCACGCGCGTACTGGTTGACTCCACCGATGGTGACAGCCAGTGGGGGGCGATAGGTGTGTCAACCAACGTCATTGAAGCCTCATGGGAAGCCCTTGTGGAATCGCTGGAACACGGTCTGCACAGTGAGCGACACGCCGCGACGGCACGCCAGGCACAGACCACCGGGTGAGCGGAGCTTACGTGTCATCCAAGCCGGTTGAAACTGAGGTCATCCCGCTTGCCCGGCCGGTGCTCGGCGAACCCGAAGAAAGCGCGGTGCTGGCGGTTCTGCGCTCCGGACAGCTTTCGATGGGGCCGCGTGTCAGTGAGTTTGAGAGCGCGTTTGCGGCTCGGGTCGGCGCCAAGTACGGCAGTGCCGTCTCGTCCGGTACCGCGGGGCTTCACCTCGCGCTGCGTGCCGTTGGCGTGACGGACGGCACGGAGGTGATCACCACCCCGTTCTCCTTCGTGGCCAGCGCCAACGTTGCGGTTTATGAGCGCGCCCGCCCGGTGTTCGTGGACATCGATCCTCTCACCTTGGACCTGGACGCCCAAGCAGCGGTGGCCGCTGTCAGCTCACGGACCGCCGCGATCCTGCCGGTGCACGTGTTCGGATACCCGGCGGACATGGCAACGCTTGAGAAGGCTGGCGTGCCGATCGTCGAGGACGCCTGTGAGGCCCTGGGCGGCAGCTACGCCGAAGGCGGCCTGATCGGCAGTCGCGGTCATCTGGCGGTGTTCGCGTTCTACGCCAACAAGCAGATGACCACGGCGGAGGGCGGCGTGCTGGTCAGCGCCGATCCGGCGCAAAAGCAGAGTATCGACGCCGAGCGCAACCAGGGTCGCGCCCCGAATATGGAGTGGCTTGACCATGACCGCCTCGGTTTCAACTACAGGCTCTCCGATCTTGCCTGCGCCCTGGGGCTCGCCCAGTTGCAACGGCTTGACAGCATGCTCGCAGCACGCCAGCGGGCGGCGGCGCTGTATGAGCAGGCGCTGTCCGGCATCGAAGGCCTGACGCTGCCCTGCCCCGACGTCGGTGATGCCCGGCGCGGATGGTTTGTCTACGTTGTCCAGCTGCCTCGGGAACTTGACCGCGACACGACGATGCAGGCCTTGCAGGCCAAGGGGATCGCTGCCAAACCGTATTTCCCGGCGATCCATCTGATGCGCTACTACCAGGAGCAGTTCGGGTATCGAGCCGGCCAGTTTCCCGTATGTGAGGATGTGTCCGCAAGATCACTGGCCATACCTTTCTTCCCAGAGCTCACTGAAGCCCAGATCGCGCGGGTGGCCGACGCGCTGCGTGAGATCGTCAACGCGTCTGGCAGCAGCTCACGTAACACGGTGCTTTCGGACTGAGCGGCCCAGGATCGAAACCATGTCGCGTTTTTCACAACCTCAGGATCCGGCCTTCAGGCGTATGAATGATTCGCTTGAGTTTGATTGGCGCCTGGCACCGCACGACGTACGGCAGTCGGTCGCTCACGCATCGATGCTGGCTGCCTGCGGCATCATCACCACTGAGGACCGTGACGCCCTGCATGCGGCGCTCGCAACCGTGGCGGACGAGGTTGCGTCGCAGCGTTTTCCGTTCGCGGACAGTGACGAAGACGTGCATATGGCGATCGAGCGCCGCGTGACCGAGCTTGCCGGGCAGGAGGGGGGAAGGCTTCACACCGCGCGCTCCCGCAACGACCAGGTCGCCACTGACATGGCCATGTTCACACGCCAGGCAGCCCTGGACGCGGGAGGTCTGTGCCTTGACCTCGCCGAGACTCTTTTAGGGTTGGCCGCAAGCCACCTGGACTGGGCTATGCCCGGTTACACCCATCTGCAGCGCGCGCAGCCGGTCTACCTTTCCCACCACCTCATGGCCTACGCCTGGATGCTGTTGCGCGACCAGCGGCGCTTTGATCTTGTGCTTGAAGGCACCATGGCACTGCCGTTGGGAGCCGGCGCTCTGGCAGGTGTCAACTTCGACACTGACCGTACGCTGGTGGCGGCTGAGCTCGGCTTTGGAGGGTTGGCGGAGAATTCCATAGACGCCGTCTCCAACCGGGATTTCGTCCTTGACTATCTGGCCGCTGCGGCAACCTGCGCAACTCATCTCTCACGACTGGGCGCTGAGATCGTTCTGTGGTCAACTGAGGAGTTTGGCTTCTGCGAGGTGTCAGACGCCTGGGCTTCGGGCTCGTCGATCATGCCTCAGAAAAAGAACCCTGACGCGGCTGAACTGCTGCGCGCAAAAGGGCCGCGGGTGAGCGCTCATCTGACAGCGATGCACGGCGTGATGCATGGACTGCCGCTCACCTACAACAAGGACATGCAGGAGGACAAAGAGCATCTCTTTGACGCGGTGGACACCTTGGAGCTTGCGCTCACAGCAGCCAACGGCATGCTCTCCACGATCGCGTTTCGCCGAGACCGCATGGCCGACGCCGCCGACGATGAGTTTTTGGCAGCCACCGATGTGGCCGATTACCTGGTCAAGCGGGGCCTGCCGTTTCGCAGTGCACACGGCGTAGTGGCCGGGTTGGTCCGCTTGGCGGTGTCCAGCGGCCGCCGGCTCTCCGAGCTGACCCCTGATGAGCTCAGAGCCGCCTCTGCGCTGCTGGACGCCGACGGCTTCTATGCGCTGGTTGCCGACAGGGCGTGGCTGGAGTCGAAGGTGTCCCGTGGCGGCACGTCGCTGACCGCGGTCCAGGTCCAGCTGGCGCAGGCTCAGGATGCGCTGGCTCGTGCGCGCGGCAGGAGTGCCTGACCTGCAAGCTTCGCATCGGCAGGGGCTGATGACTGTGTCATCAGAACAGCTCGGCACAGTTGACGAGCTGGCGACCATGTTCGCGTACGGTCAGCCGACGCCGCTTGACCAGGCGTTCTACGAGCGTCCGGTACTTGAGGTTGCCAGAGATCTGGTCGGTTGCGTGCTGCAGCGTGGTGAGACAGGCGGAGTCATCGTAGAGACCGAGGCCTACCATGACAGTGAGCCTGCCTGCCACGCTTTTGTGGGGCTCACACCCCGCACCGCGACACTGTTTGGCCCGTCCGGGAAGGCCTACGTCTACCTCTCCTATGGGGTTCACGCGCTATTCAACGCGGTCTGCGAAGCTCCGGGTGTCGGTGCCGCCGTGCTGATCCGGGCGCTTGCGCCCGTCAGCGGAGTGGCTGTGATGCAGCAGCGTCGCGGCCTGACCGATATAAGGCAGCTGTGCTCCGGTCCGGGAAAGCTCACCGCGGCCCTCGGGATAAGGTTGACTGACAACGGCACTGACCTTGCGCAGGGCCCGGTGCGAGTGTTCGCCCGGCCTGCAGCCTGGAGCGATCCGGTGGTCCAGCGGGACCGCCGGATCGGGATCAGCAAGGCCCAAGATCTGCCCTGGCGCTTCTGCGCAGCCGGGAGTGTGTTTCTGTCTCGCCCGGTCGGCTGAGTCCGTTGTGGTCGCGTTTTCCTCACCGCGGAGCCGGTCTTGGAACTGCTGCTGACCCACCCTCAAGGGATTCGGGGCGTTGCGGCTTGCGGCTGTTCGGCGGGTTATGTGGTCTTCACAGACCGGATCCGCCGTTGGCGCTGGTGGTGGATGCGCCACCGACGGGCGGGGCAGACGCGGTCGCCGGAAGCGTGGTGGAACTCGGCCCGGCTGAGCTACCGGGGGTTGAAGTGGAACTTGCGGGCGCAGACGACGGGGCCGCGTTGGCGGTGCCAGGCGACGAGTCCGGCGCTGCGGTGGTGGCGGTCGTCTGGTGACTGGTAGCCGCAGCACCGGTTGTTGTGGTGGCGGGAGTGGAGGTGGTGGGGGCCCTACCGGACGGGACGTTCACCGACGGTGTCGCCGTGGTCAGGGTTGTGACAGTGGCCTGCCTGTGGGCGGCCTGGTCAGTCAGGATCTGCAGCGCGTTGACCACATAGTCACGCCAGATGACCGCCGGGAATGTGCCACCTTCCACCGGTCCCCCGTGGAATTGGGTCAGCATCGGCCTACCGTCGTTGGGATAGCCGCTCCACACGCAGACGGTTGTCTGTGGAACCCAGCCGCAGAACCAGGCGTCGACATAGTTGGAGGTGGTGCCGGTCTTGCCAGCCACGTTGACCCCAGGGATTTCGGCGGCGTGGCCGGTGCCGTAGGGGTCGTCAACGGGCCCGTGCAGCAGTGAGGCGATCTCGGCCGCCACGGTCGGACTGTAGATACGTGCCCGTTTCAGCGTGGCGGTGTTGGTGATGACCGACTGATGGCACGGTTTGCAGCCGCTGATCGACACAATGCCCACAGGTCCGCCTGAGACGTCACCCAAAATGGGATTGGTGATCTTCACGCCACCGTCTGCCTCAGTGGCGTAGGCGTGAGCCAAATCCAGCGCCGAGACCCCTTCTGTGAGTCCCCCCAAAATCATGGATGGGTTGGTCGAGACCGGTGAGCGTATACCCATCCTGACAGCGAAGCGCTTGATCCGAGCGGTGCCGATGGACATGCCAAGCTGCGCAAACACGGAGTTGTCGGAGATCGCGGTTGCCGTGGTCAGCGGCTCCGGGCCGTTGTATTCGTCGCCGAAGTTGCGGACTGCGAAACGCCCGGTTCCACTGGCAGAGGCAAACGCGTTGCCGCCATCCTTAACGAAGTGAATCGTGATCGGCTTGGACACAAATATCGAGTTTGGTCCGTATTTACCCGTGGTCAGCGCCGCCGCTAGGGTGAACAGTTTGAACGCGGAACCCGGTTGGCGGTAGCCCATCGTGGCCAGGTTGAAAGGACTCTGCGCATAATCGCCGTCACCGCTTACCATCGCCTCAACCTCGCCGTTGGCGTTGTTGATTGCCACCAGTGACGCGCTCGGCAGGCCACGCCCGGGTGGCAGCGCGCTGTTGACCGCGTTCTGTGCGGCCTGCTGAAGACTCAAGTTCAGGCTCAGTTTCACCTTCAATCCACCGTAATAGGCCTCATACTGTGCGGCTTTGGGGGTCAGCCCCTCCTTCTGAAGGGCGCGGACGACCAGCGGCTCAACCCAGCTTGTGAAATAAGGTGCCTGCGAGGACTCCTGTGGCGGCTGGATGTCTGAGCGTGGAGGTAGCGGCGTGGCCAGCGCTCGCCTGTACTGCTGGTAGGTGATGTAGTGCTGGTGATACATGTCAGGCAGCACCACGAGGTTGCGGCGGCCCAGCGCGTTAGCGCGCTCCTGGTTTGTCCCGGCCGGGTTAAACGCGCTCGGGTTCGCGACCATCGCGGCCAAAAGCGCCGCCTGCGCGGGAGTCAGTTCTGAGGCGCACTCGCGGCGGTGCTGGTTCTGGGTGTCAGGATCGCCGCAACCGTTGGGTTTCTGCTGGCTGGGGTTGGAGCCGCTGTAACCGTGTGCCCAACCGAAGTACACGCGGGCCGCGGCCTCGATCCCCAGCGCACCGTTGCCGAAGTAGATCGTGTTCAGGTATTCGGTGAGGATCTTCTCGTGCGACCAGTGGTGCGAGAGCTGGAAAGCCATGCCTGCTTCAATCAGCTTCTCGCCGATGGTGCGATGCGCCTCCTCCTGGCGGACGTTCTTAATGAACTCCTCGGGGATCGTAGAGCCACCCTCGAGATTGCCTCCGGTTAGATCCGCCAGGCCGGCACGTAACAGGCCGCGGATGGAGATGCCGGATTCACTCCAGAAACCACGATCCTCAACCGAGACAATCGCGTGCACCATGTTCTGTGAGATCTGGCTCCAGTTATCAATCGCCGGCGTGGCGGCCGGGGCGAGCGGACCGATCGGCGTGCCGTTGGCTGAGTACATGTAGGACTCGCCGTTATTGTTGAACTGGACTGTGTTCTCCAGCTCGGGCAGGTCAGAGGCGATCGAGGTCAGCGCGCCGAACAGAGTTGAGATGACCGCCAGCGCGCCGAATCCGCACAGCACGAAAAGCAGGCGCAGCCTCCGGACACGGATGCGGCGGGGACGCTGCCAGTGAGAGGACCACGCGGGCCGGCCTGGGCCGCGGTGGGAGCGCTCAGAGGACGCCGGCGGCTGCCTGCTGGGATTGAAGATGTCGGGTTCGACGCTCATACAAACAAAAGCCACCAGATGTGCTTACCGCTATACAACGCTACGGTTTCAGTGGTGGCACATCTTTAGGGAGCAGGCTCATGGCGGCAAGCTGATGCGCTGGTCCCCGGCCGCAGCGATGTTACCGGCTGGGGCGCACCATGCGGTTAAGGATTTCAACGACACCAATTAGGATCTGCTCTGACATGCCCACCTCACAGATACCCGCCACTGTCGCCGCCTGGCTTTGCCGCAACGTCGTCGACTGCCTTCCGGAAGGAGCGCTGGAAGCGAAGCTCGCGCTCGGACGGCCGCTGCGGGTCAAGCTCGGCATCGACCCCACAGCGCCAGACATCCATCTGGGTTTCACCGTGGTACTGCAGAAGCTCCGGGAGTTTCAGGACGCTGGACACACCGTTGTCTTGATCATCGGCGATGGCACCGCGCGGGTGGGAGATCCAAGCGGCCGTTCGGTGACGCGGCCGCTGCTCAGCGAGAAGGAGATCCGCGCCAACGCGGCCACCTTCCGGCAGCAGGCGATGACAGTACTGTTGGCGGAGCGGCTGGAGGTGCGGTTCAACTCCGAGTGGCTGGACATGTCGATGCCGGATCTACTCAGGCTGCTTGCCACCACGACGGTGGCCAAGGTTATCGAGCGTGACGACTTTGCCAAGCGTCTGAGTGACGGAACGGCCGTGTCAATGCTTGAGTTGCTCTACCCGCTGCTGCAGGGCTATGACTCGGTTGCGGTAGGTGCTGACGTCGAGCTGGGCGGCACAGACCAACGCTTCAATCTGCTTTTGGGCAGAGACATCCAGCGCTCCTACGGACTCGCCGAACAGGTGGTGATGACCATGCCGCTGCTGACCGGCACCGATGGCGAGCGCAAGATGTCAAAGTCGCTCGGTAACTACATTGGCGTCACCGAGCCGGCCGCGCAAATCTATGGCAAGACGCTCAGCATCCCGGATGGGTCGCTCGAGTCCTGGTATGGGCTGCTGTTCGGCGAACCGGTTCCCCAAGGGCTTGGGCCGCGCGAAGCCAAGCGGGCGCTCGCACGACGGTTGGTTGAGCGCTTCCATGACGCCCAATCGGCGGCTGCCGCCGAAGCCGAGTTTGACCGGGTCCATGTGCAGCACCAGATGCCGGCGGAGGTCCGAGAAATCACCTTTGCCGGCACCGCAGGCGGCCAGGTCCATCTGCCGGCGCTCCTGTCGCATGCGTTTGCGATGTCCACTTCGGAGGCGCGCCGGATGCTGGCGCAGGGTGGGGTGAAGCTGGGGGGAATCACCTTAGATGCCGGCCAGCTTGACCTGCCCATAGCCGCGGTCGATGGGCAGGTTCTGCAGATCGGCAGGAGACAGTTCGTGCGTGTCTGTCTCACTCCGGCGTGAGACGCCCGCCTGAGACGGCGGGCATCCGAAACCCTGCGCCGCGCACCCAGATGCCGCAAAAACTGACCCAGGTGACGTTCCGTCCGCCCATGCGCTATTGTCATTGACGCAGAGCGAGCGCGGCCACGCGTCTCCCAAGTTGGGTGAGTTTGCGCCCCCAAGCGAGATGTGGTTATACTCTTCTGCTCCGAGGCCGGGATACGGCCTTGGCGCATCTTTTTAGAAGGAAAACCCTTCTAAGCGGAGGCGGCGGTCTTTGAAAACTCAACAGCATGCGCACCTCGGCTTACCAATAGCCGAGAGTGTGTCCAGGTTCGACGCCGTCGTCAAACGGTCCGCTCGCGGATCGCCAAACGACGGTGCCAAGATTGACCCGTCTCGTCTCCCGAAGCCCACTGTGTACTGAGGGCTTCCGAGTGGCCGCTTCTGCGGTCCGGTGTGGAGACGGGGGCTTCTCCTTCCAGTGGAGAAGCCCAGGTTCCGCTCTTTCAGCGTTCTCGAAGCAGTTTGAGACGCAACCACAGAGGAGCGGTATTCCTGACAACTCTTTGTGAGCAGTTCTTCACGGAGAGTTTGATCCTGGCTCAGGACGAACGCTGGCGGCGTGCCTAACACATGCAAGTGGAGCGACGAACCGGGCTTCGGCCCGGGGCAAAGCCGCGAACGGGTGAGTAACACGTGGGTAACGTGCCCCGATGATTGGGACAACCCGGGGAAACCCGGGCTAATACCGAATGTGCCCTGCAGCCATAAGGTTGTTGGGGAAAGGAAGCTTCGGCCTCCGCATCGGGATCGGCCCGCGGCCCATTAGCTTGTTGGTGAGGTAACGGCTCACCAAGGCGACGATGGGTAGCTGGTCTGAGAGGACGATCAGCCACACTGGGACTGAGACACGGCCCAGA
>JBMFHK010000021.1:0-11057 GCA_049976865.1 Solirubrobacteraceae bacterium
CGTTTCCGCGCCCCGGCCAGCCCGGGGCGCGGCGCGTTAATGACTAGTCCGGGCCTATGGGAACCACCTATTCGGGGTTGGCGCAGCAGGTCTCAGCCGGCGGCCAGGTCGGCACTGTGGTCACGACGCCGGCGTCGGGCGACTCCTACACCCCGCAGTACGCCTCCCTGTATGGCGGGACCGGTTGTGTGCTTGCGGGGTCGTGTGTCGCGACCGGCGGTTGCTACAACAACAGCCCATCTAACAGTGATGTCCCGTACCTGGTGAGCTTTCAAGCGTCACTTGCGGTATCGACGTCCAGCCTGCTCAGTGGATCGCAGGGCCAGCCCTACAGCCAGGCGCTTGGGGCTTCGGGTGCGTGGGGTTTCTACGACTGGTCGGTGACCTCGGGATCGCTGCCTGCGGGTTTGAGCCTTGATGCACAGACGGGGTTGATCTCGGGCACGCCGACGGGGTCGGGGACCTCGACGGTCACGGTGTCGGTCAGCGCGCCTGGTGCGTCTGCTCTCCGGGGCTCGCGGGCATCGTCTGCTGGTGCGGGTGCTGGTTAGCGCCGTGGGCGGCAACCATGTTGCGCGCGGCGCGACGGTGACCGAGCTTGTCAAGCGCAGGGCTGGGCACCAAAAGAAGAAGCGGTAGCTGTGACCAGCGTCCCGGGGGCCACACCGGCCTGCCCGCCCTGACAGGGGTCTGTCGGGTGCGGGTGGCGACTGGGCCGGTGTCAGGCGCTGGTCGGCGCCTGCCGCTGGCGTTCGGGCTGGCTGGTGAGCTCGGCCCGGGGCGAGGCGGCGGCCCTGTGGGCGATCAGGGCGGTGGCCCTGGCCGTCGGCAGCTGGTTCAGGCCGAGTCAAGCAGCGCGCCCGGGTCGGGCGGCACGTCAACCGCGTGCTCGACGAGCGCCTCAAGCGGCACGATCTCGAGCGCGCGCTCGTGGGTGCAGGCCAGCACAACGTAGGCCGCGGCACCGTCCAGGTGGGCGCGCAGCCAGTTGGCGGCGGTCACGCACCAACGGTCGCCGGGCACGAGGCCGGGGAAGGCGTACTGCGGCACGGGCGTGATCAGGTCGTTGCCGATCTGGCGCTGGTGCTCAAGGAACTCCGCGGTCATCACAGCGCAGACGGTGTGGCTGCCGCGGTCCTCCGGTCCAGAGTTGCAGCAGCCGTCGCGGAAGAAGCCCGTGAGCGGGTCGGTGCCGCAGGGCTCAAGCGGCCCGCCCAAGACGTTCAGCGCCATGAGTAAGGAGTGCTTCGTTGCGTGGCCACGGAACGATTATCCCGCGGGCGGCCAGCTGGGCTCGACCCTCCGCAGGCGACCCTCCGCAGACGACCCTGCTACATTTGCTGGCCGCATGCCGACAACCAACCAGCTCGTAAGCAAGGGCCGCGCAAAGCCGGCCAAGAAACTCGCCACGCCAGGGCTGAAGTCCGGCAAGGGGCGTAAGCAGAAGGTCGCCGCTCCCCAGCGCCGCGGCGTCTGCACCAGGGTTTATACGACCACCCCGAAGAAGCCAAACTCCGCGCTGCGCAAGGTGGCGCGTGTCCGGCTCACCAATGGCATGGAAGTCGGCGCTTACATTCCGGGCGAAGGCCACAATCTGCAGGAGCACTCGGTGGTGCTTGTGCGTGGCGGCCGTGTCAAGGATCTCCCGGGATTTCGTTACAAGGTGATTCGCGGAACGCTTGACGCCGCTGGCGTCACTGATCGCAAGAAGGCCCGCTCGCAGTACGGCGTGAAGGCCAAGTAACCAAGGAGCCAAGCCCAAGTGCCACGCCGCGCAGCCGCGCAGATCCGGACCATCGAGCCGGACCAAGTCCACCACAACCGTCTTGTGCAGCAGATCATCAACAAGGTGATGCTGGACGGCAAGAAGTCTATCTCTGAAGGCATCGTCTATGACGCCCTCGCGATCCTCGAGGAGCGCAGCGGCAAACCTGCGATGGAGGCTCTGGAGGCCGGCGTGAAGGCGCTGACACCGGTGCTGGAAGTTCGTTCCCGCCGCGTGGGTGGCGCCACCTACCAGGTTCCGGTAGAGGTTGCGCCGCGCCGGGCGCGTACGCTGGCGGTGCGCTGGCTGGTCGCCTACTCGCGATCTCGTCGCGAGCGCACCATGGCTCAGCGCTTGGCAAACGAGCTTCTGGACGCACAGCAGCAGCAGGGTGCCGCGTTCAAGCGCAAGGATGACATCTACCGCATGGCGCAGGCCAACAAGGCCTTCGCCCATTATCGCTGGTAGCCGGTTCTCCGACGGTCCGAGTGCTTCCAGCAGGAGCACACCGCAGTCCTGACGTATAGACGCGCTCGGGGGTGGCTGCTTGTGCCGGGTCCGTAAGTGGACCCAGGCAGAGACTGCAAGGGTCAGCTGCGTCTGACCGACGTTTGGGTCACCATGATCATCTTCAAACGCACGCAGAAGCCGGATTCGGCAGCTTTTGGCGACTAGCTTTGCCTTAGGCGAGGGCCGGTTTGGGGACGAGCTCTGCTTCGGCGAACGTCGGTTTGGGGGCGAACTCTGCTTGGGCGAGCGTCGGTTGGGCGGCCGCAGAAAAAAATCCGTGTCGCGCACTAGGAAATGGTCTGCGGTTACGGTAGACTTTCCGGATGCGAGGGTTGTTCTCCCGCAGCCCCCGGTCCCGTGCGGCAGACGACCCTCGCATTTTTCTTGGCTTATGTCGCCTGCCGCAGGCTCTGCTGGCACGGCGGAAAACTCGCAGGTTGGCGCGAGAGGGCACGCGGCGTTCAGACTGCTATATTTGGGCGCTGCCCGGGTAGCGTGTGCACTTGCACTGAAGCTCGGGAAGTGAACCTGCTCATGGAGACACTGCAGAACTCATAGTCGTTGTCCCTGTCAACACCTGCGTCGTGACGGGGCCCGAGGGGCCCTTTTTCACGCTCGCTTAGGGTGGTTGGGCCGATTCGAGTTCTGTGTAGGTCGCAAAGAAGCACTGCGTCAAGAACCATCGCATTACCCCGCTCAGCAAAGTCCCACGCAACAAACCACGAACAGATGCCCCGCAAGTTCAGCCTAGAAAAAACCCGCAACATCGGGATCATGGCTCACATCGATGCTGGTAAAACCACTATCACCGAGCGCATCCTCTTCTATACCGGGCGGACCTACAAGATCGGAGAGGTTCATGAGGGCGCGGCTGTCATGGACTGGATGGAGCAGGAGCAGGAGCGGGGCATCACCATCACCTCGGCAGCCACTACCTGCGAGTGGCACGCACACCGCATCAACATCATTGACACGCCCGGTCACGTCGACTTTACGGCTGAGGTGGAGCGCTCACTTCGGGTTCTGGACGGCGCCGTAGCGCTGTTCGACTCGGTCGCCGGAGTGCAACCTCAGTCGGAGACGGTTTGGCGCCAGGCTGACAAGTACCACGTTCCGCGGATCGCGTTTGTCAACAAGATGGACCGGGTCGGAGCTGATTTTCAGAACGCCGTGCAGACGATGATCGACCGGCTCGGCGCCCACCCGGTGCCGCTTCAGTTGCCGATCGGGACTGAGGCGGATCTGAAGGGCATCATCGACCTCGTTGCGTACAACGCGATCATCTACAAGGATGATCTCGGCAAGGAGCAGGACGTCACGGAGATTCCAGCCGACCTTGCCGACGCGGCAGCCGCCGCGCGCGAGCATCTGCTCGAGGAGGTCTCTCACTATGACGACGAACTCGTCGAGATGATTCTCGACGATGTTGAAGTGCCGGTGGAGACGCTGAAGGCGGCGATCCGCAAGGCCACGCTTTCCAGCCAGCTGACTCCCGTTTTGTGTGGCTCAGCCTTCAAGAACAAGGGTGTGCAGCCATTGCTGGACGCGATCATCGACTACCTGCCCAGCCCGCTGGACGTGCCTGCGATCGATGGAGTGGTGCCCAACCAGACCGACGATGAGGGCAACCCGGTGCCGGCTGAGCGCCACGCTTCCGATGAGGAGCCGTTCAGCGCCCTGGCGTTCAAGATCATGGCTGATCCCTTTGTCGGCAAGCTCACCTACTTCCGCGTCTACTCGGGGACACTCGACGCCGGTGGGCGGGTACTGAACGTCTCAACCGGGCGCACCGAACGGATCGGCCGGTTGCTGATGATGCACGCCAACGATCGTGAGGAGCTTGGCAAGGTCTATGCCGGTGACATTGCGGCCGGTGTCGGCATCAAGCAGGTCTTCACTGGCGACACGCTCTGTGCGCCTGACAAGCCGATCAAGCTGGAGTCCATTGACTTCCCCGAGCCTGTCATCAAGGTTGCGATTGAGCCCAAGACCAAAGTTGATCAGGAAAAGATGGCCATCGCGTTACAGCGCCTTGCCGAAGAGGATCCGACCTTCCAGGTCGCAACCAATGAGGAGACCGGCCAGACCGAGATCTCCGGGATGGGTGAGCTGCACCTGGAGATCCTTGTCGACAGGATGATGCGTGAGTTCAAGGTTGAGGCCACTGTGGGTCGGCCGCAGGTCTCCTACCGTGAAACCATCCGTGGCACCGCCCAACGGGTCGAGGGCCGCTTTGTCCGCCAGACGGGCGGCTCCGGCCAGTACGGCATCGTCTACATCGATATTGAACCGAACCCGGGTGAGGGCTTTGACTTCGTCAACCGCATCAAGGGCGGCGCGATCCCGACCGAGTTCATACCTGCTGTTGAGAAGGGCGTTGAGGAGGCGCTCGCCAACGGGCCCAGGGCCGGTTACCCGATGGTCGACGTCAAGGTGACGGTCGTGGACGGGAAGTACCACGACACCGACTCTTCCGAGATCGCTTTCAAAGTTGCCGGGTCGCTGGCTTTCAAGGAGGCGGCACAGCGTGCCAAGCCGGTTCTGCTTGAGCCGATCTTTGCAGTGGAGGTCACGACGCCCGAGGAGTTCATGGGAGACGTGATTGGTGATCTGAACCGCCGCCGCGGACAGGTCAGTGGGATGGAACAGCGTGGCAACGCGCAGGTGGTTTCGGCAACCGTGCCGCTCGCGGAGATGTTCGGATACGCAACTGATGTACGCTCTAACACGCAGGGCCGAGCGACGTACAGCATGCAGTTTGAACGCTACGACGAGGTCCCGCCGAACATTGCCGAGAAGGTAATTGGCGAATTGCAGGGCAAGTAGCAAACCCATCGGACGGAAAAGTCCGATAGATTCTTGAGGTTCGTCCGGCGGGCGAACGGAATTCACTGAGCACAAGGAGCACCCCACAGTGGCTAAGGCCAAGTTCGAGCGCGATAAACCCCATGTGAACGTCGGGACCATCGGTCACATCGACCATGGCAAGACGACGCTCACGGCCGCCATCACGAAGGTGCTGCACGATCATCTCGGCACCGGTGAGGTTCGGGCTTTCGACTCCATTGACAACGCGCCGGAAGAGAAGGCGCGAGGCATAACGATCGCGGTAGCACACGTCGAGTATGAGACGGAGAACCGTCACTACGCACACGTCGACTGCCCCGGTCATGCTGACTACGTAAAGAACATGATCACGGGCGCCGCTCAGATGGACGGCGCGATCCTTGTGGTATCTGCGGCTGACGGCGCGATGCCGCAGACCCGCGAGCACATCCTGCTGGCCCGCCAGGTCGGCGTGCCTTACATCGTCGTGTTCCTCAACAAGGCAGATATGGTCGACGACCCCGAGCTACTTGAGCTCGTTGAGGTTGAGATCCGCGAGCTGCTCTCCGAGTATGAGTTTCCCGGCGACGACATCCCGTTCGTCGTTGGCTCTGCTCTGAAGGCACTCGAGGGCGACAAAGAGCAGGAGGCCAAGATCCTGGAATTGGCCGAGCGCCTTGACAGCTACATCCCCGAGCCGGTTCGCGATCTGGACAAGCCGTTTTTGATGCCGGTTGAGGACGTGTTCTCAATCACCGGCCGCGGCACTGTCGCGACCGGCCGTGTCGAACGGGGCGTCATCAAGACCGGCGACACCGTTGAGATCGTCGGCATCAAACCGACCGCCTCCACCGTCGTCACGGGCGTTGAGATGTTCAAGAAGATTCTTGATCAGGGTCAGGCCGGGGACAACGTCGGCTGCCTGTTGCGTGGCACCAAGCGCGAGGACATTGAGCGCGGTCAGGTGCTCTGCAAGCCGGGAACGATCACTCCGCACACGAAGTTCAAGGCTGAGGTCTACGTGCTGAAGAAGGAGGAGGGTGGTCGCCACACGCCGTTCTTCACCGGTTACCGGCCGCAGTTTTACTTCCGCACGACTGACGTGACCGGTGTTGCCAACCTTCCGGAAGGCACGGAGATGGTGATGCCGGGTGACAACGTCACCATGGAGATCGAGCTGATCCAGCCGATCGCCATGGATCAGGGGCTGCGGTTTGCCATCCGTGAGGGCGGCCGCACCGTAGGTTCCGGCGTGGTTGCCGAAGTCATCAAGTAGTTGTAGAGGTGGGGCGGTCCCGCTGGACCGCCCCACCAATCCTGACGCAGGTTGTAAACAGCAGCACATACGACTAAGGGGCGGGCAGGGCCACTCACCGAGGCGGCTCGCTCTGAAAACGACAAGAGCAAGAGTTAGAAGATGGCGACCATCGCCCAAAACAAAATCCGCATCCGTCTGAAGTCGTACGACACTTCGGCGATTGAGACGGCGGCCAAGGAGATCGTCGAGACGGCCACCCGTACCGGTGCGACCGTTTCCGGCCCTGTGCCGCTGCCGACGGAGAAGAACGTGTATTGCGTGATCCGGTCGCCGTTCAAGGACAAGGACTCTCGCGAGCACTTTGAGATCCGCACGCACAAGCGTCTCATTGACATCCACCAGCCGACTCCAAAAACCGTCGACTCGTTGCAACGCTTGGACCACCTCCCGGCCGGCGTTGACATTGAGATCCGTCTGGCCTCCTGATCCCATGGCTGCGATTCTCGCCAAGAAGATCGGTATGACCCAGCTCTTCATGGAGGACGGCCGCGTTGAGCGTGTGACCGTGCTTGAGGCTGGGCCCTGTCCGGTCACCACCATCCGCAATCAGGAGCGCGACGGCTACAGCGCTGTGCAGCTCGCTTTCAGCCGGACCAAGGAGAAGCATCTCTCCAAGCCGGAGCTCGGCCACCTCATGAAAGCCGGTGCCTCTGCCCACAAGACGCTCGTCGAGTTTCGCGACGAAGCTGACGGCCTGAAAATGGGTGACACCGTCACGGTGCAGGCGTTCAGCGCCGGTGACAAGGTGAAGATCTCAGGCATATCTAAGGGCAAGGGCTTTCAGGGCACAATCAAGCGCCACAACTTCAAGCGCGGACCCAAATCTCATGGCTCGCATAACTACCGCGCACCCGGGTCGATCGGCGCGTCTGCGTGGCCTGCCCGAGTGCCAAAAGGGCTTCGCGGCCCCGGTCACATGGGCGCAGCTCGCGTGACCCAGCGCGGCCTCACCGTGGTTGAAGTGATTTCAGGTCAGAACCTCCTACTGGTCCGTGGCGCCGCGCCAGGGGCCAAGGGCGGGATTGTGGAGGTGCGCACCGATGCCTAGTACCGCCAACAAGCTTGGGGCAACCGGCACGGTGCAGCTTGATGCGCAGGTTTTCACCAGCGCGTTCAACATGGCCATCGTGCACGAGGCGGTCAGAGCTGAGCAGGCTGCACGTCGCCGCGGCACTCATTCGACCAAGACACGAGGCATGGTTTCCGGTGGTGGCGCCAAGCCCTGGAAGCAGAAGGGCACCGGAAGGGCCCGCGTCGGGTCGTCACGTAACCCGCTGTGGACCGGAGGCGGGGTTGCGTTTGGGCCTCGGCCCCGCTCCTACACGTTCAAGGTCAACCGCAAAGCGCGGCGCTCAGCGCTGCGCAGCGTGCTGTCTGTGCACGCACAGCGTGGCTCAGTGGCGATCTTTGATGGAGAGGCGTTTTCCGCGCCGTCCACCAAGCAGGCTGCTGAGTTGCTGGCCAGCTGGGGTCCGCGCAGAAGCACCCTTGTTGTGCTGGCCGAGGCCGAGGCGAACGCGGGTCTGTCATTCCGAAACCTTGAGCGCGTGCTTGTTCTTCCGGTTGAAGACGTGGGTGTGGCCAATGTGATCGGTGCCTCCCGGCTGCTGATCTCGCAGGCCGCACTGCCGGCTCTGGTGGCACGTGCCAAAGGCGCGGCATCGCAGGAGGCTGATAACTGATGGACGCCACGCAGGTGATCATCCGTCCGGTCGTCTCAGAGAAGACCTACGTGCTGGCTGAGGCCGGCAAGTACACCTTCCGGGTCGCCGATACAGCGCACAAAACACAGATACGTCAGGCGATCGAAGAGCTCTTTGATGTCAAGGTCGTTGCGGTCCGCACCGCCTCGGTCAAGAGCAAGCCCAAGCGACGTGGTACAACGTCCGGCCGGACTCGGCAGTGGAAGAAAGCGGTTGTTCAGGTTCGTCCCGGCGACCAGATTCCGATTTTCGGCGGACTTCAGGGAGCGCAATAACCAATGGCGATTCGCAAGCCAAAGCCGACCTCAGCAGGCCTACGGTTCGTCAGCTATCCGGACTTCGCGGAGGTGACGCGATCCAAGCCCGAGAAATCGCTGACCGAGGGACTGAAGAAGTCAGGCGGCCGCAACGCACACGGGCGTAAAACGTCCCGTCACCGTGGTGGTGGAGCCAAGCGGCTATACCGCAAAATTGACTTCAAACGCACCAAGGACGGGATCCCAGCAAAGGTCGCTGAGATTGAGTACGACCCGAACCGCTCCGCCTACATTGCTCTGTTGCATTACGCCGACGGGGAGAAGCGCTACATTGTCGCGCCGGCACGTCTGAGCGTGGGAGCGACCGTGGAGTCCGGGCCGGGTGCGGACATTCGCGTTGGCAACTGCCTGCCGCTGGCCAACATTCCGTCCGGCACGGTCGTGCACAACGTCGAGATGACGCCGGGCCGTGGTGCCCAGCTCGGACGCTCGGCCGGGATCGGGATTCAGCTGTTGGCCAAGGACGGCGACTACGCGACTCTGCGCCTCCCCTCTGGTGAGATGCGCATGGTACGAGCGGAGTGCCGAGCCACCATCGGAACGGTCGGCAACTCTGATCACCAGAACGTCAAGATCGGCAAGGCTGGACGCAAGCGTCACCTTGGCGTGCGCCCCCAAACGCGTGGCACGGCCATGAACCCCGTTGACCACCCGCATGGTGGTGGTGAGGGCTCTACGACCCCTGGTCGTCACCCGGTGACGCCCTGGGGGGTGCCAACTCTGGGGTATCGCACCCGCAAGAAGGGCAAGGCGTCCGACAAATACATCGTCCGCGGCCGTAGAAGAGGTAAGAAGCGTTGAGTCGTTCCAGCAAGAAGGGACCGTTCGTTCAGGAGCGTTTGATCGAGCGCATAGAAGCGATGAACGCCTCGGGCGAGAAGCGGATGCTCAAGACGTGGTCGCGTGCCTCCACGATCTTCCCGGAGATGGTCGGGCACACGATCGCCGTTCACGACGGGCGCAAGCACGTGCCGGTCTTCATCTCAGAATCGATGGTCGGCCACAAGCTCGGGGAGTTCGCTCCCACGCGTCTGTATCGCGGGCACGCGGGAACGGGTAAGAAGCGATGAGCGACGAGACGCCTGAACTCGAAGCCGCGGACGGCGAGTCCGCCGCTCCGGGAGAGATGAACACAACTCCCTCTGAGACGGACTCGCCGTCCGCGGCTGCGGAGAGCGCCAAGCCCGCGCGCAAGCCGCGCGCGGCTAAGCCCAAGGCCGACGAGTCCGTTGCTGAAAAGGCTGTAGCGGAGAAACCCAAGCGCAAGCGTGCGAGCAAGCCCAAGGCGGAGGAGGCTACCGTACAGGCGGCTTCGTCCGAGGCGGCCGCCGAAGCCGGTAAGCCCGCGCCGGCCGCCAAGCGTCGTGAGCAGCCCGCGGCTGACACGGTTGTCCGTGCGCAGGCCAAGTACGTGCGCAGCTCCGCGCGCAAAGCGCGTCTGGTGTGCGACAACATTCGCGGCAAGTCGGTTGGCGATGCACGCGCTATCCTGGCCCACACGCCGCGGGCGGTTGCGCGGGACTGGAGCAAGCTGCTGGAGTCGGCAGTCGCCAACGCCGAGAACAACCATGAGCTGGTCGGCGAGGATCTGGTCATCAAGGCCGTGCATGCCGATGAGGGGCCGACCATCAAACGGTTTCGTCCTCGAGCCCAGGGGCGCGCGACAAAAATCCGCAAGCGCACCGCGCACTTGACCATCCTGCTTACACCGAAGAACTAGAAGAGACAACCATGGGTCAAAAAGTTCACCCCGAATCGATCCGCGTGGGCTATATCCACGACTGGAAGTCAAATTGGTTCAACGAGAAGAACTTCGCCGACTTTCTGCACGAAGACACCCTGATCCGCTCTCACATTCAGCGACGCCTGTCACACGCCGGGCTGTCGGACATCACGATCCGCAAGAACGCACACGATGTGGAGGTCAACATTCACACCGCGCGACCCGGGATCGTTATCGGCAAATCCGGTTCCGAGGTTGATCAGCTGCGCCGTGATCTTTACCGGATCACGAACAAGCAGGTCAAGGTCAACATCCTGGAGATCAAGCGCCCTGAGCTCGATGCTCGTCTGGTCGCGCAATCAATCGCGGAGCAGTTACAGAATCGCGTTGCTTTCCGCCGTGCTATGAAGCGCGCGCTGACCAGCGCAATGCGTTCAGGTGCTAAGGGCGTGAAGGTGCAGGTGGCCGGTCGCTTGGGAGGCGCCGAGATGGCCCGCACCGAGGGTTACTCTGATGGTCGTGTTCCGCTGCACACGCTGCGCGCGGATATTGACTACGGGTTTGCCGAGGCAAAGACGACCTTTGGCCGCATCGGTGTGAAGTGCTGGATCAACAAGGGCGAGATCATGCCCGAGGGTTATACCGGCGCGGATCTGACGATCATGGATGCCCCATCGTCGCAGGCCAATGACCGTGACCGCCGTGACCGCCGTGATGGCCGTGACAACCGCGGTCGCGGAGGCCAGGGCGGCGGCCGTGGCCGTAGTCGGGCCGGCGGCGGCGCCGGGCAGGCTGGTGCCGGTGGCCCGGCTGGAGCTGGCGGGCGCGGTCGCAGCCGTGGCCCTGGCCAGCGTGCTGGTGCTCCGGGTGGCCAGGGCGGCGCTGGTGGCCAGGG